>NZ_JAJSYW010000001.1:0-214054 GCF_036815005.1 Streptomyces sp. IBSBF 2435
CCGCTGTCCACGGTCACCCGCACCCGCCCCCTCCGCCGTCGCCAGTCCGAGCGGGCGTCAGGCCCGCGCGTCATTACGGTAGTCGGCGGGGCCGAAGCGCACCGCCACGATCGACATCCGCATCGACCGCACCCCGGGCAGCAGATGCGAGACCGGGGCGATCGCGTACAGGCCGCGCCCACGCGGCAGCGGCAGGCTGCGGACTTCGGCGATCAGCGGCGAGGCGGTGGCGACCTTGCGGTATTCCCCGGTGTCCATGCCCCACTGCCAGCGCGGGGCGCGATAGCCGCCGGAGGTGTCCATGCCGCCGGCCTGGTTGCGGGCGACCATCGCCCGCGGGAGCGCGTCGAAGAGAAAGGACCCGCCGGGGAAGCGCTCCGCGCAGGCGGCGATCAGCCACCTGACCTCGCGCGGCGGCAGGTACATCAGCAGGCCCTGCGCGGTGACGAGCACATCCTGTGGCCGCGTGCCGGGGTCGATACCGTCCATCCAGCACAGGTCGAGTGCCGAGCAGGCGACAGTTCGGCGGCGCGGCGGGGCGTCGGGCAGCAGCTTCTCGCGTACCGCCACCGTCTCGGGCAGATCCACCGTCAGCCAGTGCGCCCGGCCGTCGTCCACCCGCCAGAACTGGGTCTCCAGGCCTTCGCCGAGTGCCACCACCGTGCCGCCGGGGTGGGCGGCGAGGAAGCGCCGCACCTCCCCGTCGAGACAGGCGATCCGCAGGGCGTGCCACTGGGCCATGCCGTCGCCGCCGAAGCGTTCGAAGGGGTAGTCGATCCGCTCGACCAGTTCCACCGCCCGGGGATCGTCCAGCAGCCGGCGACCGGGGCGGCCGGCCTCCACCGACCGCTGGTAGAGGTTCCACAGCAGCGTCTCGGGGACGCCCTCCAGTTCGACCGTGATCCGGCCCGCTTCCCTGTCCTCGTCCATCCCTCCAGGCTCCCATCCGGGTGGGCGCGTGTACGGGACGGGAGCGCTCCCAGGTCAACTGCCCGTCAAAGCAAGCGGTTTCACCGGGTGCTGCGTGTCAGAAAGGTTGACACCCTCCAAGGCCGGGCGTAGATATCACGACTGCCAGAGAGCGCTCTCAGCCCCCTGGCGGTTCCTCCTACCACCCCCCACACCCGCGAGTTGCATTCCGACACGTAGGAGAAGACACATGAGGGTCACCCCACAAGGGCTCTCCCTATCCCGTAAACGTTTCCGCCATTCACCGCAGGGTATTGTCCTGCTCGTCCTGGTCCTGATCGCCTCGGCGTATCTGTCGATCGTGGCGTCCTCATCCCGCGCGGCCACCCCGGTCCTGCTCTCCCAGGGCAAGCCGGCCACCGCCTCGTCCGTACAGGACGCCTTCACCGCCAACGCGGCGGTCGACGGCGACACCGGCACCCGCTGGTCCAGCGCCGCCACCGACCCGCAATGGCTCCAGGTCGACCTCGGCTCCAGCCAGCCGATCACCCAGGTGGTACTGAACTGGGAGGCCGCCTACGGCAAGGCCTTCCAGATCCAGGTCTCGGACAACGGTTCCACGTGGAACAGCATCTACTCCACAACCACCGGCACCGGTGGCGTCCAGACCCTGAGCGTCACCGGCACCGGCCGCTACGTCCGGATGTACGGCACGGCCCGCGCCACCCAGTGGGGCTACTCACTGTGGGAGTTCCAGGTCTACGGCGGCTCCGGTGGCGGCACCCCGCCCGCCTCCTGCGGTACGACCACGGCGGCGCTCGGCAAGCCCGCCACCGCGTCCTCGACCGAGAACGCCGGCACTCCCGCCTCGGCCGCCTTCGACGGCAACGCGGGCACCCGCTGGTCCAGCGCCGCCGCCGACCCGCAGTGGGTCCAGGTCGACCTCGGCTCCTCGCAGGCGCTCTGCGGCGCCCAACTGAGCTGGGAGACCGCGTACGCGAAGGCGTACCAGATCCAGGTCTCGGATAACGGTTCCACGTGGAACACCGTCTACTCCACGACCACCGGTCCGGGCGGGGTGGAGAACCTCTCCTTCAACGCCACCGGGCGCTATGTGCGGATGTACGGCACGGTCCGCGCCACCCAGTACGGCTACTCGCTGTGGGAGTTCACCCTGCTGACGGCCGGCGGTGGCGGCACCACTCCGCCGCCCGGGGGCGGTGACGGCAGCTGCCCTTGGGTCGGGTCCACCGCTCCGGTCTCCACCCGCGTCTCGCAGGTGATGGCGCAGATGACCACCGCGCAGAAGGTGTCGATCCTGCACGGCAACAACAACGCCTCGCCGTACATCGGCAACATCACCGGCATCCCGTCGCTGTGCATCCCGAACATCGGTCTGCAGGACGGCCCGCACGGCGTCGGTGACGGGCTCGGCGGTGTCACCCAGATGCCGTCCGCCAACGCCTCGGCGGCGACCTTCGACAACGCGCTGGAGCAGCAGTACGGCGCCGCGATCGGTGCGGAATTCGCGGGCAAGGGCGTGCAGGTGGCGCTCGGCCCGACGCTGAACATCGTCCGCGACCCGCGCTGGGGCCGGTCCTTCGAGACCTTCAGCGAGGACCCGTACCTCAACGGGCAGATGGCCACCGCCGACATCAAGGGCATCCAGAGCCAGGGTGTGATGGCCGAGATGAAGCACGTGGCCGTCTACAACATCGAGAACCCGGCCGGCACGGTCATCGTCGACAAGCGGACCATGCAGGAGCTGTATCTGCCGGCCTTCCAGGCGGCGGTCCAGCAGGGCTCGCCGGCCGCGGCGATGTGCGCGTACAGCATCGTGAACAACACGCCGGCCTGCCAGAACCCGGATCTGATGAACACCGGCCTGTACCAGCAGGCGAACTTCGGCGGCTTCATCACCAGTGACTGGGGCGGCACCCACTCGACGGTGGAGTCCGCCAACGCGGGCCTGACGGTGGAAATGCCCAACGGCTACTTCTACGCGGACTTCCTGGCCCAGGCCGTCGCCAGCGGCACCGTCAGCCAGACCACGCTCAACACGATGATCAGCCGGCTGCTCACGCAGTTCTTCGCCTTCGGGCTGTTCGACAAGGCGCCCAGCGGTTCGCGGGACGCCACCGTGACCACCCCGGCGCATGTCCAGGTCGCCCTGCAGGGCGCGGAGGAGGGCACCGTACTCCTCAAGAACAACGGCATCCTGCCGCTGTCCACCGCCACCACCCACTCGATCGCCGTGATCGGCTGGGACGGCGGCGCCGGTGTGCAGTCCATCGGCGGCGGCAGCGCCACGGTGACCAGCTCCGGCACGGTCTGGCCGATCACCGGCATCCAGAACCGGGTAGCGGGCACCGGCACCACCGTGCAGTACAACGACGCGACGAATCTGGACTCGGCCGTCACCCTGGCCCGCGGTTCCGACGTCGCGATCGTCTACGCCAGCGACAACTACGGAAACGAGGAGCACGACACCACCACACTGGACCTGCCCAACAACGGCGGCAGCCAGGTCAAGCAGAACGACATGATCGCCCAGGTGGCCGCGGCGAACCCGCACACCATCGTGGTCCTCAACAACAACTCGGCGATCAACATGCCGTGGCTGAACCAGGTCGCGGGCGTCTTCGAGGGCTTCTACCCGGGCCAGCAGATCGGCACGGCGATGGCGGCGCTGATCTTCGGCGACGTCAACCCGTCCGGCAAGCTGCCGGTCACCTTCCCGAAGTCGCTGGCCGACGTGCCCGCGAACACCGCGGCCCAGTGGCCCGGCACCAACGGGCAGGTGCAGTACAGCGAGGGCCTGAACGTCGGCTACCGGTGGTACGACGCCAAGAACATCGCACCGCTCTTCCCGTTCGGCTTCGGTCTGTCCTACACCACCTTCGGCTTCAGCAATCTCCAGGTCGGCGCGCTCAGCGGCGGCAACGCCACGGTGCACGTCACGGTGACCAACACCGGGACGCGGGCGGGCGCGGACGTCGCGCAGCTGTACGTCGGCGACCCGGCCTCCACCGGGGAGCCGGTGCACCAGCTGCGCGGCTACCAGCGCGTCACCCTCAATCCGGGCCAGTCGCAGACGCTGACCTTCACGGTCAGCACCCATGACCTGGCCTATTGGAACACCGGCAGCAACAACTGGACCACGACCGCGGGCAATTACCAGATCCTGCTGGGCGACTCCTCGCGCAGCCTGCCGCTGACCGGCACGCTCACCGTGCCGACCACGGTCAACGGCGCCGTCGCCGCGGCCATCGGCCCGAAGGCGGCCACCGCGAATTCCGCGGCGCCCGCCACCGCCACCGCCCTGTCCGTGCCCAACCCGTACGGCATGAGCAGCCCGGTGCACTCCGCCGTCGACTGGGCCTTCGACCCGGCCGACACCGCCGCGCACCGCACCTACACCGCGTCCGGCCTGCCGCCGGGCATCTCGCTCAGCACGAGCGGGCGCTTCACCGGCTCGGCGACCCGGGCCGGCAGCTACACGGTCACGGTCACCGTGAAGGACCAGGCCGGCGCCACCGGTTCCGCGACCTTCGTCTGGACCACCACCTGACCCTTCCTCTCCCCAGGAAAGGACACCCCCGGAGCCGCCCCGCGCGGCTCCGGGGGTGTGTCGTTCCGTCATCGGCGCCGGGAAGCCGGGAAGCAGGTGGGCTCGCCATGGGCCAGCAGGACCTCCATGGAGCCCATGGTGTCCGGGTGCCAGATCGCCCTTGAGGGCGTGGCCGACCAGGACCAGCGAGTCCCCGCGGGGAATGGCACCGGGCCGGATCACCATCAGGCGTCCGTTCCTCGGATCGAAGGACTGGACCGCTTCGAGGTCGGTGTTGTCGGTACGGACGTCGGCGGGGCAGGAGTCCGAGAGCCGCAGGACCACGGCAGGCACGCCCAGGCTGCGCAGCGCCGCCTGGAGTCCGGACAGCCGTGCGTCCATCACCTGGAGGGCGACCGTCCCGCCCTGTCCTTGGCTCGACCCCCGAAGCCGTTACACCCATCCCCCCACCGCCGCCCGCATGTCGGCGACCCCAAAGCCCGCCACTCCGCAAGAGCGACGGGCTGACCTGCACGTTCACGAATGCGGCACTCGTACCGCCGCTGTGCCATCACGGCTGAGACTGCGCCGGGGTTTTGAGCCCTGCGGATCGTGGTCAGGTCTGGGCCATGTCCACGAAGCGGGAGTAGTGGCCCTGGAAGGCCACAGTGATGGTGGCCGTGGGGCCGTTGCGGTGCTTGGCGACGATCAGGTCGGCCTCGCCCGCGCGGGGGGACTCCTTTTCGTAGGCGTCCTCGCGGTGGAGCAGGATCACCATGTCGGCGTCCTGCTCGATCGAGCCGGATTCGCGCAGGTCGGAGACCATCGGCTTCTTGTCGGTGCGCTGTTCGGGGCCACGGTTGAGCTGGGAGAGGGCGATGACCGGGACTTCCAGCTCCTTGGCCAGGAGCTTGAGGTTCCGGGACATGTCCGAGACCTCCTGCTGGCGGCTCTCGGGACGGCGGGAACCGCCGGACTGCATCAGCTGGAGGTAGTCGATGACGACCAGCCGCAGGTCGTTGCGCTGCTTGAGGCGGCGGCACTTGGCGCGGATCTCCATCATCGACAGGTTGGGCGAGTCGTCGATGTAGAGCGGCGCCTCGGTCACGTCGGACATCCGGCGGGCGACCTTGGTCCAGTCGTCGTCGGTCATCGTGCCCGAGCGCATGTGGTGCAGCGCGACCCGCGCCTCGGCGGACAGCAGGCGCATCGCGATCTCGTTGCGGCCCATTTCGAGCGAGAAGATCACGCTGGGCATCTTGTTCGCGATGGAGCACGTACGGGCGAAGTCCAGCGCGAGCGTGGACTTGCCCATCGCGGGGCGGGCCGCGATGACGATCATCTGGCCGGGGTGCAGGCCGTTGGTGAGCGAGTCCAGGTCGGTGAAGCCGGTGGGGACGCCGGACATCTGGCCGCTGCGGGACCCGATCGCCTCGATCTCGTCGAGGGCGCCCTCCATGATGTCGCCGAGCGGGAGGTAGTCCTCGGAGGTGCGCTGCTCGGTGACGGCGTAGATCTCGGCCTGGGCGTTGTTGACGATCTCGTCGACGTCGCCGTCGGCCGCGTATCCCATCTGCGTGATCCGGGTGCCGGCCTCGACCAGCCGGCGCAGCACCGCCCGTTCGTGGACGATCTCCGCGTAGTACTCGGCGTTGGCCGCGGTGGGTACGGCGTTGACGAGGGTGTGCAGGTAGGGGGCGCCGCCGACCCGGGCGATCTCACCGCGCTTGGTCAGTTCGGCGGCGGTGGTGATCGGGTCGGCGGGCTCACCGCGGGCGTAGAGGTCGAGGATCGCGGTGTAGATGGTCTCGTGGGCGGGGCGGTAGAAGTCGGCGCCCTTGAGGACCTCGACGACATCGGCGATGGCGTCCTTGGACAGCAGCATGCCGCCGAGCACGGACTGTTCGGCGTCGAGATCCTGCGGGGGGACCCGCTCGAAACCGCCGCCGCCCTCGGAGTAGCGGTTGTCGTCGGAAGCGGACTTCTTACGGAACGGGCTGACCCCCTGCGGCGGGCCCGGGCGGTCGTCCTGCGGGTGGTCGGGCCAGTGGTCGTCGGCGGGTTCGGGCTGGGTCACCCCCGCCACCTCCTCCCGTCCGACCGGTCCGGCCGGACCCCGCGTGCGTGCCACTCTTTCATGGCGCCGCTCCGATCCTGGATCCACCCGGCTGCGCTCGCGTCGCGTCGCGGGAGGCTCCACGGTAGGGCCAGCGGCGACCCAGACCAACCCGGTTATCCACAGGGGGTGTGGACGACGGCGGCATACCTGTGGAGAACTGCCCCCAACCTGTGTACAGGCCTTGGGACAGTGCTGTGGACAACCCGGAGCTCCCTACCAAAGAAGCCATCTGACCTGCACTTTCTTCGTCCATAGCCTGTGCAGGAGAAAAACTTTTCCCACCGGAACAAGATCGCGACAAACAACGCGGAGGAGATCACTCTACGCAGTCACCCGTAATAGTCTTCTGACCACTTCACCTCTTACTTGTGGACGATTAAGCTGTGCTTGTGAATCCCGTCGTCGAGCCGCCAGAAACGCAGGAACCCGGCGCCCGCGGCCCTGCTTCCGGCGGCGACCGCCGCCCGGCCGGACGGCGGCGCCACGACCGGGAGATCGTCGCCCTCGCGCTGCCCGCGTTCGGCGCGCTCGTCGCGGAGCCGCTCTTCGTGATGGTGGACAGCGCGGTCGTCGGCCACCTCGGCACCGCACAGCTCGCCGGGCTCGGTGTGGCCGCCGCACTGCTCACCACCGCGGTCAACATCTTCGTCTTCCTCGCCTATGCCACCACCGCCGCGGTGTCCCGCCGGGTCGGCGCGGGCGACCTGCCCGCCGCGCTGCGGCAGGGTGCGGACGGCATCTGGCTGGCACTGCTGCTCGGCGGCGTGGTGATCGCCGCCGTCCTGCCCGGCGCTCCCGCCCTCGCCGACCTCTTCGGCGCCTCCGGGACCGCGGCCCCCTACGCCACCACCTATCTGCGGATCGGTTCGCTCGGCATCCCCGCGATGCTGGTGGTGCTGGCCGCCACCGGTGTGCTGCGCGGCCTGCAGGACACCCGCACCCCGCTCGTGGTCGCGGTCGGCGGCTTCACCGCCAACGCGGGCCTGAACGCCGCCCTCGTCTACGGCGCCGGCCTCGGCCTCGCAGGCTCCGCCTGGGGCACCGTGATCGCGCAGAACGGCATGGCCGCGGTCTATCTGTGGGTGGTGGTCCGCGGCATCCGCCGGCAGACCGGGGCCGGGCCGAAAAAGGGCGCGGGGACGGCGACTGGTGGGCGGCGTTGCGCCCGGACGCCGCCGGGATACGCGCCTGCGCCCGCGCGGGCCTGCCACTGCTGGTACGTACGATCAGCCTGCGGGCCGTCCTGCTGATCGCCACCGCAGTCGCCGCCCGGCTCGGGGACACCGAGATCGCCGCGCACCAGATCACCCTCACCGTCTGGTCGCTGCTCGCCTTCGCCCTGGACGCCATCGCCATCGCCGGCCAGGCCATCATCGGCCGCTGTCTGGGCGCCGAGGACCCGGCGGGCGCCCGTGCCGCCTGCCGCCGGATGATCGAGTGGGGAGTGGCCTGCGGTGTCGTCCTCGGGCTGCTGGTGGTGCTGGCCCGGCCGCTGATCGGGCCGCTGTTCAGTTCCGACCCGGCCGTCCAGGACGCGCTGACCTCCGCCCTGCTGGTGGTGGCGGTCTCGCAACCGGTGTGCGGGGTGGTCTTCGTGCTCGACGGGGTGCTGATGGGCGCCGGGGACGGACCGTATCTCGCCTGGTCGATGCTGGTCACCCTGGCGGTCTTCGCCCCTGTCGCCTTCGCCGTACCGGCGCTGGGAGCGGGCCTGACCGCGCTGTGGTGGGCCATGGCGCTGATGATGCTCACCCGGCTCGCCGCCCTGGGCCTGCGCGCTCGCTCCGGCCGCTGGATCGTCACCGGCGCCGCCCGCTGAGCCGCGCCCCGGCCGCACAAAACCCCGGGACCCTTACCCGGACATGCGCGAGGGCCGGGCACCCCTATGAAGGAGGCACCCGGCCCTCGTGTTCCACGTGGAACATGCCGAGCAAAAGGGGCGTTACGCCGCCACGACCTCCAGGTCGAGGACAGCCTCGACCTCGGAGTGCAGCCGCACCGACACCCTGTGCGCACCGAGCGTCTTGATCGGGGCGCTGACCTCGACCCGGCGCTTGTCGACGACCGGACCGCCGGCGGCCTTGATCGCCGCGGCGATGTCGGCCGGGGTGATGGAGCCGAAGAGCCGGCCGGTGTCACCGGCGCGGGTGCTCAGCTTGACCTTGACGGACTGGAGCTGGGCCTTCACCACGTTCGCGTCTTCCAGCGAGTGGATCTCGCGGATGCGACGGGCACGGCGGATCTGCTCGACGTCCTTCTCGCCACCCTTGGTCCACGCGATGGCGAAGCCCCGCGGGATCAGGTAGTTGCGGGCGTAGCCCGGCTTGACGTCGACGATGTCGCCGGCGGCACCCAGGCCGCTGACCTCGTTGGTAAGGATGATCTTGGACATTATCTGGTCACCCTTTCCTTATCGAGCGGTCGACGTGTACGGCAGCAGCGCCATCTCACGGCTGTTCTTGACGGCCGTGGCGACGTCACGCTGGTGCTGCGTGCAGTTGCCGGTGACGCGACGGGCACGGATCTTGCCGCGGTCGGAAATGAACTTCCGCAGCATGTTCGTGTCCTTGTAGTCCACGTACACGGTCTTGTCCTTGCAGAACGCGCAGACCTTCTTCTTCGGCTTGCGCGGGGGCGGCTTCGCCATGGTGATTCTCCTATGCGATCAGGAAGTGTGTGAGGTCCGCCCTAGAAGGGCGGCTCGTCCGAGTAGCCGCCGCCGGACGAGCCGGAGCTTCCGCCCCAGCCGCCGCCACCCTGCCCGCCGCCCGCGGCGCCCGGCTGGCCGCCGCCTGCCGGTGCGCTGGTGGCCCAGGGGTCGTCGGCGGGAGCACCGCCGCCGCCCTGCTGGCCGCCGGGGCCGCCGCCCCAGCCGCCGCCACCTTGGCCGCCGCCCGCGCCGTAGCCACCCTGCTGGCCGCCACGACCGCCACCGCCGCTGGTCTTGGTGACCTTGGCCGTGGCGCTGCGGAGGCTGGCGCCGACTTCTTCGACGTCCAGCTCGTAGACCGTCCGCTTGACGCCCTCGCGGTCCTCGTACGACCGCTGCTTGAGCCGGCCCTGCACGATGACGCGCATGCCTCGCTGAAGCGACTCGGCGACGTTCTCCGCCGCCTGCCGCCAGACCGAGCAGGTCAGGAACAGGCTCTCGCCGTCCTTCCACTCATTGGTCTGCCGGTCGAAGGTGCGGGGAGTGGACGCGACGCGGAACTTCGCGACCGCCGCACCGGACGGGGTGAAGCGCAGCTCGGGGTCGTCGACAAGATTGCCGACGACCGTGATGACGGTCTCGCCTGCCATGGGGTGACCTCTCGACTGGCTTTGGGCTGTGCTGACTGACTGCTACTCGAAGTCCGGACTAGTGCAGTTCCGGACGAAGGACCTTGGTCCGCAGCACCGACTCGTTCAGGTTGAGCTGACGGTCCAGCTCC
Organism: Streptomyces sp. IBSBF 2435; assembly: GCF_036815005.1. Taxonomy (NCBI): domain Bacteria; kingdom Bacillati; phylum Actinomycetota; class Actinomycetes; order Kitasatosporales; family Streptomycetaceae; genus Streptomyces; species Streptomyces sp. IBSBF 2435. The sequence goes on from NZ_JAJSYW010000001.1 coordinate 10,010, forward strand.
TTGACGACATCGGGCGAGGCCTTGAGGTCGACGACCGAGTAGATGCCCTCGGGCTTCTTGTTGATCTCATAGGCGAGACGACGACGGCCCCAGGTGTCGACCTTCTCCACACTGCCGCCGCCGTTGCGGACGACGGACAGGAAGGACTCGATCAGCGGGGAGACAGCGCGCTCCTCAAGATCGGGGTCGAGAATGAGCATGAGCTCGTAGTGACGCATAGGGAACCCACCTCCTTTGGACTCAGGCGGCCACGGCATTTCCGTGGCAGGAGGGTTTGTATCTGCGTCGCAACGGTAGCGCGGGCCACTGACAGCCGAAGAAATCTCGGACCGCCCGGTCGGACCCAGCGCAGACACCGGTGCAGACCGTACAGACTACCCGCCTCGGTCCCTCCGGTTGAAATCCGCCCCCTTATGACCGCAATCTGTACACATCGGGTGTGCGGCGCTCCACAGCACGCCACTTCTCCGTCACGGAGGTGCCCCATGGCACAGCACGCGGAACGGACCCACAACCTCACGTTCAACACCGACGGCCGGCCGCATCCCCTGGTCAATACGCTGGCGGCGGTCACCTTGGTGCTCGGCGGCATCGCGATCATCTCGTCGATCTTCAACAGCCTGCATCTGCTCAGCTCCTGGACGGGGCTGGCCGGCATCTTCACCGGCGGCTACGGCCAGTTCGTCTCGGCCACCACCCCCGAGCGCTTCGCTCTGGTCATCGGCCTCGGTATGGCCGCCGTCGGCTTCTTCATCGGGGTGGCGCACGGCGGGCTGTGGGGCGGGCTCTGGTAGCCGGAGCGGTGCGCGCGCCGGGCCTGTGGAAAGCGGCGCCGTTGTCCACAGGGCTGGTGGGGCCGCTCCTCCTGCACAGTAGGCTTCGGGCCAGATAAGCCCGCAGTCGTGAGCATGGGGAGCGCCCCGCATGAGCCTGACCTTGAGGACCATCAGCCGAGAGCAGCACCTGGCCTACATCCAGAGCCTGCCCGCGGCGAGCCACTGCCAGGTTCCGGCATGGGCCGACGTGAAGTCCGAGTGGCGGTCCGAGAGCCTCGGCTGGTTCGACGAGCGGCCCGGCCAGCCGGTCAAGGGCGGCCAGCTGGTCGGCGTCGGCCTGGTGCTCTACCGGCAGCTGCCCAAGCTCAAGCGGTATCTGGCGTATCTGCCCGAGGGCCCGGTCATCAACTGGTACGCGCCCAACCTGGACGAGTGGCTGCAGCCGATGCTGCGGCACCTCAAGCAGCAGGGCGCCTTCACCGTGAAGATGGGTCCGCCGGTGATAATCCGGCGGTGGGACGCCGGCACCATCAAGGCGGGCATCGCCGACCCCGACGTCAAGCGGCTGCGGGACATCGAGGCGGACTTCATCGAGCCGCGCGCCTTCGAGGTGGCCGAGCGGCTGCGCCGGATCGGCTGGCAGCAGGGCGAGGACGGCGGCGCCGGCTTCGGCGACGTGCAGCCGCGCTACGTCTACCAGGTGCCGCTGGAGAACCGCTCGCTCGACGACATCCTGAAGAATTTCAACCAGCTGTGGCGCCGCAACATCAAGAAGGCCGAGAAGGCCGGCGTCCAGGTCGTCCAGGGCGGTTACGACGACCTGCCGGTCTGGCAGCAGCTGTACGAGATCACCGCGGTGCGCGACCAGTTCCGGCCGCGCCCGCTGTCGTACTTCCAGCGCATGTGGACCAAGCTGAATGCCGAGGACCCCAACCGGATGCGGCTGTATCTGGCCGTGCACGAGGGCGAGGCGGTCGCCGCGGCCACCATGCTCACGGTCGGCCGGCACGTCTGGTATTCCTACGGCGCCTCCGCCAACCACAAGCGCGAGGTACGGCCGTCCAACGCCATGCAGTGGCGGATGCTGCGGGACGCGTACGCGATGGGCGCCAGCGTCTACGATCTGCGCGGCATCAGCGACTCGCTCGACGAGACCGACCACCTGTTCGGACTGATTCAGTTCAAGGTAGGCACCGGCGGGCAGGCTGCCGAATACTTGGGCGAGTGGGATTTCCCGCTCAACAAGGTGCTCCACAAGGCACTCGACATGTACATGTCGCGCCGCTGACCGGCCGACTCTCCCTCGGGACCGAAGTCCGGGGGGGCAACCCGATAGGAAGGTCCGGAAGAGGCCATGGCGCTCACCCTGTATGTCGACACCGCACGCTGGCGTGCCCACCAGCAGCAGGTGGCAGACCAGTTTCCCGGCATCGTCCCGGTCTGCAAGGGGAACGGCTACGGCTTCGGCCATGAGCGGCTGGCCGACGAGGCGACCCGGCTGCGGGCCGACATGCTCGCGGTGGGCACCACCTACGAAGCGGCGAGGATAAAGGACTACTTCGGCGGCGACATCCTCGTGCTGACTCCCTACCGGCTCGGCGAGGAGCCGGTGCCGCTGCCGGACCGGGCGATCCGCTCGGTCTCCTCTGTGGAGGGGGTGCGCGGCCTGGTCGGCGCCCGGGTCGTCATCGAGGTGATGAGCACGATGCGGCGGCACGGCGTGGCCGAGGAGGACCTCGGCAAGCTGCACACCGCGATCGACGACATCCGCCTGGAAGGCTTCGCGATCCACCTACCGCTGGACCGCACCGACGGCAGCGACGCGGTGGAGGAGGTCTTCGCCTGGATGGAGCGGCTGCGGGCCGCCAGGCTGCCGCTGCACACGATGTTCGTCAGCCACCTCAAGGCGACCGAGCAGGCCACCCTCCAGCAGCAGTTCCCGCAGACCAGGTTCCGGGCCAGGATCGGCACCCGGATGTGGCTCGGCGACCACGACGCGACCGAATACCGCGGCGCCGTCCTGGACGTGACCCGGATCGCCAAGGGCGAGCGGTACGGCTACCGGCAGGAGAAGGCGACGGAGAACGGCCACCTGGTGGTCGTGGCCGGCGGCACCTCGCACGGGGTCGGCCTGGAGGCGCCCAAGGCGCTGCACGGCCTGATGCCGCGGGCCAAGGGGGTGGCCCGCGCGGGCCTGGCCACCGTCAACCGCAATCTGTCGCCGTTCGTCTGGGCAGGCAAGCAGCGCTGGTTCGCCGAGCCGCCGCACATGCAGGTCTCGATCCTGTTCCTGCCGGGCGACGTGGCACCGCCCGCGGTCGGTGACGAGCTGGTGGCGCACCTGCGGCACACCACCACCCAGTTCGACCGGACCGTGGACCGTCAGGCGTCGTAGCGGGGCTCTTCCGGCAGTCCGGCGGGCGCGTCCGCCGGGCCGACCGAAGTGAGCTGCGGCGGGCCGTCCTCGGGGAAGAGGCCCAGGACAAAGCTGTCCTCGGCGCCGTCCAGGACCCCGCCCACCGGATCGTCCTCGCCGTCCTGCCGCAGCACGTCGTGCTCCGGCCGCATGATGTCGCGGATCACCATCCCGCTCAGGTAGAGCACGCCCAGCAGGTGCAGCGCGACCGCCAGGTGGTAGCCGTCGGCGGACAGGCCGTGGTGCTTGGTACCGCCGGTGACGTAGGCCAGCTGCATCCAGATCGCCAGGTAGTACAGCACCTCGGCGCCCTGCCAGATCAGCAGGTCGCGCCAGCGCGGCCGGGCGAGCACGGCCAGCGGCAGCAGCCACAGCACGTACTGCGGCGAGTAGACCTTGTTGCTCACGATGAGCGCGGCCACCACCAGGAAGGTGATCTGGCCGAGCCTCGGCCGCCGGGGCGCGTAGAAGGTGAGGGCGGCGATGCCGGCGCACAGCAGGATCAGCAGCGCGGCGACGTACGCGCTGACGCCGCTGAGCGGGTTGCCGGTGCGCTGCATGATGATCAGCCACACCGAGCCGTAGTCGACGCCCCTGGTGCGGCTGTAGTCGTAGAACTGCGCCCAGCCGGACCTGGCCAGCAGGATCACCGGCAGGTTGACCACCAGCCAGGCGCCCACCGCGCCGCCGAGCGCCGCCCCGTAGGCCCGCATCCTGCCCGCCCGCAGGCAGAGCAGGAACAGCGCGAGCAGCAGCAGGACGGGATAGAGCTTGGCGGCGGTGGCCAGGCCGATCAGCACACCGGCGGCCAGCGGGCGGCTGCGGGACCACAGCAGCAGGCCGACCGATGCCATGGCCACCGCGAAGAGGTCCCAGTTGATCGTCGCGGACAGCGCGAGCGCGGGGGACAGGGCGATGAACAGGCCGTCCCAGGGGCGCCGCCGGTTGGTGCGGGCCACCGCCACCACCAGCGCGATCGCGCAGAGCAGCAGCATGCCCGAGTTCACGATCCAGTAGATCTGTGCCCGGTGCTCCATGGTGCCGCCGTGCGGGGTCAGCCAGGAGGCGACCTCCATGAAGAGCCCGGTGAGGACCGGGTACTCCAGGTAGTGGAAGCCGCTGCCGCCGATCGACCCGGGGATGCGGTCGAAGTACGGCACCACGTCGGCGGCGAAACCGCGGTCGTGGTAGAGGTGCGGGATGTCGGAGTAGCAGGCGTGGATGTACTGCGGGTCGCCGGCCTGGAACCAGGCGCCGTTGTAGCAGGGCACCTTCTGCACCATGCCGAGCGCGAACATCGCGATGACGATCAGCACCATCACCCGCAGCGCGTTCCACCAGCGGTGGCCGCCGGCCTCGGCGTGTTTGCCGGCCGGGCCGCCGATGAGTTCGCTCGCCGTGGCGGCCAGTGAGTCCTCATCGGTGGGGCGCACCGGCGGCTCCTGCCGGTCGTCCTCTTCGCGATCGCGCACGCTCGTCATGCCGACATCCTGCCGTACCCGGCTGTGGGTACAGCAGACCCCGTGGCGGTCTTCATGTCAGCCGACGACCGCCACGGGGTGCTCGGGGGCTCAGTCCCCCTTGGTTCCGCCGCCCCCGCCGTTGCCGCGGCCGGGCGGGCCGCTCGTCGGCGGGCCGGTCGTCGGCGATGCCGGCGGACTCGTGTTGTTGCAGTCGGGGTTGAAGATCGTGCATCCGGGCGGGGTGGGCGGCCCGGTGGTGGTCGGCGGCGTCCAGGTCGGGGTGTCGGTGGGCGGGGTGTTCGTGGGCGGGCCGCTGGTGGGCGGTGCGGTCGTGGTAGGCGGCGGCGTCGTCATGGAGGGCGTCGGCGACGGGGCGCCGGACTCGTTGATCGTCTTGCCGTCACCGATCTTGCCCGGGGTCGGGAAGCCGGGGTCGGGCAGATTGCCGAGGGCGGCCTTCATGTAGTCGGTCCACATGGTCGCCGGGATGTCACCACCGTGGGTGGTGGAGTTCGGGCCGCCGGTGCCGGTCATCGGCAGCAGCTTCTTCGCCTTGGTGTCCTGCCGGAACATCACCACCGACGTCGACAGCTGCTGGGTGTAGCCGACGAACCACGCGGACCGGGTGCCGCCCGGGGTGTCGGTGGTGCCGGTCTTGCCGGCCGCGGTACGGCCGAGGGCCAGCGCGTTCTTACCCGTACCCTTCTTCACCACGTTCTGCAGCACCTTGGTGACGGTGTCCGCGACCTCGGGCCTCAGGGCCGGCGTGGTGGTGCGCTGCGGCTTTCGGAAGGACCTGTCGTCCTCACCGTTGTGGATCAGTTTGGTGACCGAGTAGGGCTCGACCGCGACACCGGACTTGGCGAAGGTGCCGTAGGCGTTGGCCATCCGGATCGCGCTGGGGGTCGAGGTGCCGATGGAGTACGAGGCGACCAGGGACCCCATGTAGTCCTTGAGCAGCCCCGCCTTGATGGCCGTGTCCTCGACCTTGTCCAGGCCGACGTCCTCGCCGAGCTGGACGAACGGGCTGTTGATGGACTGCTCCATCGCCTTGTTGAGAGTGACGTAGCCCCACTTGGTGCTGGACTCGTTCTTCTGCTTGAAGATGCTGTTGTCCTTGTTGAGCACCGGATTGCCGTTGTGATCCTTGATCGGGATCAGGTCGTCGGCGTTGTACTTGCTGTCCGGGGTGAGCGGTTTGTCGTGGCTGTAGTTGGTGCCGTAGGTCATCGCCGCGGCGAGCACGAACGGCTTGAACGTCGATCCGACGGGCACGCCCTTGGTGTCGGCGTTGTTGGTGAACTCGTTGTGGTCGTAGCCCGCGCCGCCGTAGATCGCCACGATCTTGCCGTCGCCGGGCACCACCGAGGCGGCGCCGAACTGGACGTTGGTGTCCGCGTCGCCGTCGAACTCGCTGTCGCTGCCGGTGTACCTATGGCCGGTGCCGGGCTTGATCTTCTGCGCCCGCACCTTCTCGACGGAGTCCTTCAGCTCGTTGACCTTGTCCTTCTCGAACGTGGTGTAGATCTGGTAGCCACCGCGGTCGAGGTCCGCCTGGGTGATCTTCGGGTCGGAGTGCGTGGTGACGAAGTTGTTCGCCGTGTCGACCAGATAGCCGATCTGGCCGTTCATGCCGGCCTGCGCCTTGAGGCCCTGCGGCATCGGGAATTTCGTGTACGTGGCCCGCTCGGCGGCCGTCATGTGGCCGAACCTGACCTCGTTGTCGAGGATCGACCCCCAGCGCTGCGTGACCCGCGCGGTGTTCGCCTCGGCGGTCGCGGACGAGTCGATGCTGGGGTTGCCGATGGGGTCGTAGTACGTCGGCCCCTTGAGCAGCGCGGCGAGCATGGCGCACTGGCTGGGGTTCAGGTTCTCGGCGTTGACGTTGTAGTACGTCTGCGCCGCCGCCTGGATACCGTACGCGCCGCGGCCGAAGTAGGAGGTGTTCAGGTAGCCCTTGATGATGTCGTTCTTGCTGACCTTCTCGCCGACCTTTATGGAGATGAACAGCTCTTTGAACTTACGGCTGACCGTCTGCGACTGGTCGAGCATCGTGTTCTTCACGTACTGCTGGGTGATCGTCGAGCCGCCCTGCGTCTCGCCGCCCTTGGCCATGTTGAACAGCGCCCGGCCGATGCCCATCGGGTCGACGCCCGAGTCGGTCTCGAAGGTCTTGTTCTCCGCCGAGATCACCGCGTAGCGCATCGCCTTGGGGATCTTCTCGTAGGGGATGTTCTGCCGGTTGACACTGCCGCCGCCGGTGACCATGCGGGAGCCGTCGGCCCAGTAGTAGACGTTGTTCTGGGCCAGGGCGGCCTTGTTCTCGTCCGGGATGTCCACCATGGCGTAGGCGATGCCGACGATGCCGACCAGGGTGCCGACGAAGCCGACGAAGATCGCGGTGACCTGGCGCCACGAGGGCATCCAGCGGCGCCAGCCCTCCTTGCCGAAGCGCGGGTAGTCGATGAACCGCTTCTTGGCGGGGCGCCGTCCGGGACCGCGCCCGCCGCGGCCCGCGGGGCCGCCGGTGCCGGGTCCCGCGGGGCCGCCGGGACCACCGGGGCCGCCGCCCGCGCCCCTGCGCCGCGCGCCGCGCCCCTGGGCGGCGCGGCGTGCCGCGGCTCTGCCCTGGTACGGCTCGCCGCCGCCGGAATCCGGGGCGGCCGGGGGCGGACCGCTGGGGGCGCCGCTCGGCGAACCGGCCGGCGTATCGCGTCCGCTCTCCGCGTCGGCGGGGGGACCGCCGGCGGCACGACGGCCGCCGGACGGCGGGGGCGTCGGCTGCTGTCCCCCGCGCCGGGCGGCAGCACGGCCGCCGGCAGGCGACTGCGGCGGCGGCTTGCGACGGTGCTCGCTCATGAACAGCTACTCCTCGACAGGCGGGATCGCCTGAAGGCATCGATGACAGTCCGGTCGGTCCCCCTGCGCGCGGCTGTGTCAGGCCGCACCGCACCAAGGATCAAGACGCGCGCCGACGGCGCGGGGTTCCCGGTGCTCTGCATGGCGAACAGAGTACGCACGGCCAAAAGACACATGATGCGAACGTTCATCACATAGCGGGCGGTTGACGCCCCACAGGTTTGGCGATGTGACGCCGGTCACGACCAGCCGCCTTGCATGATGTCTCGCGCCGTTCTATCGTCGCGATGTATCGACTCGATACATCGGATCGGAAGAAGCGTGAACGAGGGGACGAGGGATTGAGCAAGCGCTCCGGAATCCTCGAATTCGCGGTTCTCGGTCTGGTGCGCGAGTCACCGATGCATGGGTACGAGCTGCGCAAGCGGCTCAACACCTCGCTCGGGGTTTTCCGCGCCTTCAGTTACGGGAGCCTGTATCCCTGCCTGAAGACGCTGGTCACCCTGGGGTGGTTGATCGAGGAACCGGCGGTGGACAGCGATCCGCCCGCCACCCCCCTCGCCGGCCGCCGGGCGAAGATCGTCTACCGGCTGACAGCCGCGGGCAAGGAGCACTTCGAGGAGCTGCTGGCGCACTCGGGTCCCGACGCCTGGGAGGACGAGCACTTCGCCGCTCGTTTCGCCTTCTTCGGCCAGACGTCCAAGGACGTCAGGATGCGGGTGCTCGAAGGGCGGCGCAGCCGCCTGGAGGAGCGTCTGGAGAAGATGCGTGCCTCACTGGCCCGCACCCGCGAACGGCTCGACGACTACACGCTCGAGCTGCAGCGGCACGGCATGGAGTCGGTGGAGCGCGAGGTCCGCTGGCTCAACGAGCTGATCGAGACCGAGCGGGCCGGACGCGCGGAGCGCCCGGCCGACGAGCCGGACGACAACGACAACACCAACCAAGAGAACGGCGGCCGACCCGAAGCCCGGGGAACCGCGTGACGATTACACAGGGAGCAACGGGTATGGGTTCGGTTCGCGTAGCGATCATCGGTGTCGGCAACTGCGCCGCGTCGCTGGTACAGGGTGTCGAGTACTACAAGGACGCGGATGCGGACGCCCGGGTACCGGGTCTGATGCACGTCCAGTTCGGCGACTACCACGTCCGTGACATCGAGTTCGTTGCCGCCTTCGACGTCGACGCGAAGAAGGTCGGCCTCGACCTCGCGGACGCCATCGGTGCCAGCGAGAACAACACCATCAAGATCTGCGACGTGCCGCAGACCGGTGTGACCGTGCAGCGCGGCCACACCAACGACGGCCTGGGCAAGTACTACCGCGAGACGATCGAGGAGTCCTCCGAGGCCCCGGTCGACATCGTCCAGGTCCTCAAGGACACCAAGGCCGATGTGCTGGTCTGCTACCTGCCGGTCGGCTCCGAGACCGCGGCGAAGTACTACGCCCAGTGCGCCATCGACGCCAAGGTCGCCTTCGTCAACGCGCTGCCGGTCTTCATCGCCGGCACCAAGGAGTGGGCGGACAAGTTCACCGAGGCCGGTGTGCCGATCGTCGGTGACGACATCAAGTCCCAGGTGGGCGCCACCATCACGCACCGCGTGATGGCGAAGCTCTTCGAGGACCGCGGTGTGGTCCTCGAGCGCACCATGCAGCTGAACGTCGGCGGCAACATGGACTTCAAGAACATGCTGGAGCGCGAGCGGCTGGAGTCCAAGAAGATCTCCAAGACGCAGGCCGTCACCTCGCAGATCCCGGACCGCGACCTGGGCGCCAAGAACGTCCACATCGGCCCGTCGGACTACGTCCAGTGGCTCGACGACCGCAAGTGGGCGTACGTCCGCCTCGAGGGCCGCGCCTTCGGTGACGTTCCGCTGAACCTGGAGTACAAGCTGGAGGTCTGGGACTCCCCGAACTCCGCCGGTGTCATCATCGACGCGGTGCGTGCCGCGAAGATCGCCAAGGACCGCGGTATCGGCGGCCCGATCCTGTCGGCGTCCTCGTACTTCATGAAGTCCCCGCCGGTGCAGTACTTCGACGACGAGGCCCGCGAGAACGTGGAGAAGTTCATCCGCGGCGAGGTCGAGCGCTGAGACGCCGGCCCACCGTGCGGCAGTGAGAAGCTGACGCGCTGAAGGACCGATTGAGCGAGAAGGCCCCGGGTCGCATGCCCGGGGTCTTCTCGCTCGTGTGAGGCTGTGCGCATGGGCCTTCTGCACGATCTTCGCGTCCTGCTGCGGCTGCCGGACTTCCGCCGCCTGCTGGGCGTACGTCTGCTGTCCCAGCTCTCCGACGGCGTCTTCCAGGTCGCGCTGGCCGCCTACGTGGTCTTCTCGCCGGAGAAGCAGGCCTCCCCGGGCGCGGTCGCGTCCGCGATGGCCGTCCTGCTGCTGCCCTACTCGCTGCTGGGCCCCTTCACCGGTGTGCTGCTCGACCGCTGGCGGCGGCGCCAGGTGCTGCTGTACTGCAACCTGCTGCGGGCCGCGCTGTCCTGCGGCACCGCCGGGCTGATCCTGCTGCATGTGCCCGACTGGCTGTTCTACCTGTCCGCCCTGTCGGTGACCGCGGTCAACCGCTTCGTCCTGGCCGGGCTGTCCGCGGCGCTGCCCCGGGTGGTCGACCGGGACCGGCTCGTGACGGCCAACGCGCTCTCACCGACCGCGGGCACCCTCGCGGCCGCTCTGGGCGGCGGCGTCGCCTTCGTCGTGCACCTCTTCGCCGCCGAGGGGGCCGGCGCCAATGCCGCCACCGTGCTGCTCGGCGCCCTGCTCTACCTGTGCGCGGGCCTGACCGCGCTCACCCTGGGCCGCGATCTGCTGGGACCCGACCCGGACCGGGTCCGCCCGCAGTTCATGGCGGCGATCGCCGGCACCGCCCAGGGACTGCACGCGGGACTGCGGCATCTGCGGCGGCGCCCGGCAGCCGCCCACGCCCTGACCGCGATGACCGCGATGCGCTTCTGCTTCGGCGCGCTCACCGTGACGCTGCTGATGCTCTGCCGCTACGCCTGGTCCGACCCGGCCGACACCGACGCGGGCCTGGGCCTGCTGGGCGTGGCCCTGGGCCTGTCCGCGGCGGGCTTCCTCGTCGCGGCGCTCATCACTCCCTGGGCCACTGCCAGGATCGGGACCTCCGGCTGGATCACCGCCTGTTCGGGCGCCTCGGCGCTGATGCTGCCGCCGCTGGCGCTGTCCTTCGCCGTCGCCCCGATGATGCTGGCCGCCTTCGCCCTGGGGATTACCACCCAGGGCGCCAAGATCGCCACCGACACGGTCGTCCAGGCACAGGTGGACGACGCCTACCGCGGGCTGGTCTTCTCGCTCTACGACGTCGTCTTCAACGCGGCGTTCGTCGGCGCCGCGGCGGTCGCGGCACTGGTCCTGCCCGCCGACGGACGGTCGGCCGGGCTCATCGTGGTGCTGGCGCTGATCTACGCTGCCACGGCGGTCGGCATGCTCCGGGAGCGCGATGTTTCACGTGGAACATCGCGCGCGGGCACTCCGACCAGCTGATGCCGGGACCCGCGCGGTGCGATGTTCCACGTGGAACATCACCCGTCGGACCGGGCGGCCCACCACTCGCGCAGCGCCGTGATCGCGGCCTCCTCGCCCAGCGGGCCGTTCTCCAGCCGCAGCTCCAGCAGGTACTGGTACGCCGTGCCCACCGCCGGCCCCGGCGGAATGTCCAGCACCTTCATGATCTGGTTGCCGTCCAGGTCGGGCCGGATCGCGTCCAGCTCCTCCTGCTCCTGCAATTCGGCGATCCGCTGCTCCAGGCCGTCGTACGTCCGGGACAGCGCCGCCGCCTTGCGCTTGTTGCGGGTCGTGCAGTCCGACCGGGTGAGCTTGTGCAGCCGCTCCAGCAGCGGCCCGGCGTCCCGTACGTAGCGGCGCACGGCCGAGTCGGTCCATTCGCCGCTGCCGTAGCCGTGGAAGCGCAGGTGCAGCTCGACCAGCCGGGAGACGTCCTTCACCAGCTCGTTGGGATATTTGAGCTGGAGCATCCGCACCTTGGTCAGTTTCGCGCCGACCATCTCGTGGTGGTGGAAGGAGACCCGGCCGTCCGGCTCGAAGCGCCGGGTCTTCGGCTTGCCGATGTCGTGCAGCAGCGCGGCCAGCCGCAGCACCAGGTCGGGCCCCTCGGTCTCCAGGTCGATGGCCTGCTCCAGCACCGTCAGGGTGTGCTCGTAGACGTCCTTGTGCCGGAAGTGCTCGTCCCGCTCCAGCCGCAGCGCCGACAGTTCGGGCAGCACCCGGTCGGCGAGCCCGGTGTCGACCAGCAGCCGCAGACCCTTGCGCGGGTGGTCCGACAGGACCAGTTTGTTCAGCTCGTCCCGCACCCGCTCGGCCGAGACGATGTCGATCCGGTCGGCCATCGCGGTCATCGCCGCCACCACCTCGGGCGCGACCTCGAAGTCCAGCTGCGCGGCGAAGCGGGCCGCACGCAGCATCCGCAGCGGGTCGTCGGAGAAGGACGACTCGGGGGAGGCAGGTGTGCGCAGCATCCGGGCCGCGAGGTCGTCCAGGCCGCCGTAGGGGTCGATGAAGTCGTTCTCCGGCACCGCCACCGCCATCGAGTTCACCGTGAAGTCCCGGCGGACCAGGTCCTCCTCGATGGTGTCGCCGTAGGAGACCGCCGGCTTGCGCGAGGTCCGGTCGTACGCCTCACTGCGGTAGGTGGTCACCTCGATCTGGAAGCTGCGGGCTGTACCCTCGGCGTCCTCGGCCTTCTTCATGCCGCCGACCGTGCCGAAGGCGATGCCGACCTCCCACACCGAGTCCGCCCACGGCCGCAGGATCTTGAGCACCTGCTCGGGGCGGGCGTCGGTGGTGAAGTCCAGGTCATTGCCCAGTCGGCCCAGCAGCGTGTCCCGGACCGAACCGCCGACCAAAGCGAGTGCGAACCCGGCGGCGCGGAAGCGGTGGCCCAATTCCTCGGCAACGGGTTCGACCCGGAGAGGGGCCCGCCCGGCTCGCGGGGGCTGCGGGGTCTGAGCGGCATTGTTGGCATTCGGCACAACGCAAAAGGGTACGGGTCCGCGGGCCTCCCCCGCGCATCGGTTTCCCCGGTTGTACCAAGAGGCAGTCCGCAGCACTTCGACACAGCGCCGATCGTTAACATGCCAGCACGCACATCCGATGGACCACCGGCGACAGACGATCAGCAACACAGACGACGAGGACGGGCGAACGCGTGGGCGAGGCGGCACAGTCACCCGGGAAACCTCCGTCACCGGCGAGGCGGCGGGCAGTACGGGTCGTCGCGCTGGTGGCCGGTGCCACGCTGCTCACCGGGCTGCTGCAGGCCGCCGGGGCGGCCCCCTCACAGGCGGCGGCCGGCACCGGCTCCCGGACGGCCGCGGTGTCGGTGGACACGCTCACCCCGCGGATCCCGGTCAAGGGCGACACGGTCACGCTCACCGGCCGCCTCACCAACAACGGCAAGTCCGCCATCACCGGCGCCCATGTCGGCATCCGGGTGCCCTGGAACGGCGCGCTGCAGACCCGTAGCGCCATCAAGACCGCCGCGTCCCGCACCGGGTACAGCAATGCCGAGGACGGCGACGAGATCGACGGCCACACCAGCACGGTGCAGGACATCCCGGCCGGCGGCCACGCGCCCTTCAGTATCACCGTCCCGGTCGGCGCCCTCCACATGGACGACGCCGGTGTCTACCAGCTGGGCGTGACGCTGGACGGCCGGACGAAGGCCGACCCCACCACGCACGTCCTCGGCATCACGCGGACCTTCCTGCCGTGGTACGGCGACGAGGCGACCAGCGGCACCAAACAGACCAGGATCACCTATCTGTGGCCGCTCACCGACCGGTCGCACATCGCGCCGCGCGGCGACACCGACTCCCAGCAGAGCCCGATCTTCATGGACGACGAGCTGGCCTCCGAGCTGGCCTCCGGCGGCCGGCTGCGCGCGATGATCGACCTGGCCAGGAATCTCCCGGTGACCTGGATCGTCGACCCCGATCTGCTCGCCACCGTCGAATTCATGACCAAGGGCTACCGGGTCGCGGGTCCCGGCGGCGATGTCACCAAGACCACACCCGGCGTCGGCGCCGCCGCCGCCAGACAGTGGCTGAACGACCTGAAGACCGCGGTCGCCGGCGACCAGGTGATCGCGCTGCCCTTCGGCGACACCGACATCGCCTCGCTCGCGCACCACGGGCAGAGCGTGCCGGGGGCCCTCACCCACCTCAAGACCGGCACCACCCTCGGGCTGGGCACCACGCAGACCATCCTCGGCGGCAACCCGACCGCCGATGTGGCCTGGCCCGTCGACGGTGCCATCGACCCGTCCGTGGTGTCGGTGGCCCGCGCGGGCGGCGCCAAGCGGATCATCGCCCGCAGCGACACCTTCGCCGAGGGCGACGGTCTCAGCTACACCCCGAACGCGGCCCGGTCGATCGGCGGCGGCACGACTGCGGTGGTCAGCGACGCGACGCTGTCCACCGCCTTCACCGGCGACCTGGCCGACACGCAGAGGGCCGACCTCGCCGTGCAGAACTTCATCGCGCAGACCTTGATGATCACCCTGGAATCGCCGGAGAAGCAGCGCAGCGTCGTGGTCGCCCCGCAGCGGATGCCCACCGTCGCGCAGGCCTCGGCGATGGCCGAGGCGATCCACGACACCGCCGTCGCCCCCTGGGCCACCCCGCTGAGCTTCGACGACGCGGCCAAGGCGCACCCCGACGCGCATGCCAACCACAAGGTGCCGTCGAGCAGGGCCTATCCGGGCAGCCTTCGCAAGCAGGAGCTGCCCACGTCCGCCTTCCGGCAGATCCAGCAGACCCAGAACGGCCTGAACAACTTCGTGGTCATCCTCACCCGGCAGGACCGGGTCACCGTGCCCTTCGGGAACGCGGTGCTGCGGTCGATGTCCGACGGCTGGCGCGGCAACCCTTCGGGCGCGAAGGCCTACCGCGACGCGATCGGCTTCTACCTGCAGGACCTGATCGGCGCGGTCCACATCATCGAGAAGACCACGCTGACCCTGTCGGGCCGCAGCGGCACCATCCCGGTCACGGTGAAGAACGAGCTGGGCCAGCCGGTGAAGGGCCTCATTCTGCGGCTCACCTCGGGCGCCAGCATCCGGCTGGAGATCAAGGACCCCGACCAGCCGATCGCCATCGAGGGCGGCCACACCCGTACCCTGAAGTTCCAGACCAGCGCCAGCGCGAACGGCTCGGTCAGGATCACCGCGGCCCTCTACACCGACAACAAGACGGTGTACGGCAAATCCGTCGACTTCGCGGTCCACGTCAACAAGGTCACCGACCTGGTGATGCTGATCATCGGAGCCGGACTGCTCCTGCTGGTGCTGGCGGGCGTACGGATCTACCGTCAACGTAAACGGCGGACCGCCGAGGACGACGGCGGTGGCGACGATGAGGGCGGCGACGGCGGGAACGACGACGACGGCGACGAGGACGAGACCGACGGCATGGACCCCGGGCAGCCGGGTGACCCTGCCGCTGACACTGGGCAGGAAAGCCGGGAGCCGTCACCAACAGGTGAGAAGGTGGACGGGTAGCCGGCGGACAATAAGGTGGGGCACTGATGAACGCGCCGTATGACGGTGATCGCGACTCTGCGGGCCAGATGCCTCCCTCGCCCGAGCAGCGTCCGGCGCCTGCCGACCCCTATCTGCAGAACACGTATGCCTACGATCCGTATCAGCAGCAGGATCCGGCGCAGTGGCAGCAGCAGGCCGGCTACGAACAGCAGCCCTACCCCGACAACGCGGCGACGCAGTACATCGGCACGCCCGAACCGGCCCAGGCGCAGCAGGGCGAGGACTACGACGCCTACGCGCACCTCTTCCGCGACCAGCAGCAGGGCGGCCAGCAGGCCGGCTACCAGCAGCAGCAGTATTCCCAGCAGCCCGGCGGCTACCAGCAGCCGTACCCGCAGCAGGACGGCCACGGCCAGCAGACCGGCTATCCGCAGCAAGGGGGCTACCCGCCGCAGGGCGGGGGCTACCAGGGCGGCTATCCGCAGCAGGGCGGATACGGGGGCCAGGGCGGCTACCCGGTCTATCAGCACGTGCCGTCGGCCAACGAGACGACGGGATTCTCGCTGCCCGTCTACCAGGACCCGGGATACGGCCAGGACATCTACCAGGGCGAGCCGTACGCGGACCCGCACTACGCCGACTCCCAGTACGTCGACCCGCGCTATGCCGATCCGCGGTACGGCTACCCGTATCAGCAGCCCTACCAGGAGCCGTACCAGGAGCCCCAGCAGCAGCCGTATCCGCCGCAGGGGTACCAGCAGCCCGGGCAGCTGCCGCAAGGCGTCCAGCAAGGCGGTACGGCCACCACGGGCCCGCTCCGGCCGGCGCCGGCAGCCGCCACAGGCACCACCGCAGCTGTAGCGGCCGCGCCCGCCGCCCGCTCCGGCGGCATCCTGAAGTCCAGTGCCCTGATGGCGGCGGGAACCCTGGTGTCCCGCGTCACCGGCTTCGTCCGCACCCTGGTGATCGCCGCGGCGATCGGTGTGGCCACCCTCGGCGACTCCTACCAGGTCGCGAACGTGCTGCCGACGATGATCTACATCCTCACCATCGGCGGCGGCCTCAACTCGGTGTTCGTGCCCCAGCTGGTCCGCGCGATGAAGGACGACGACGACGGGGGCAGCGCCTACGCCAACCGGCTGCTGACGGTGGTGATGGTGGCTCTCGGCGGCATCGTCGCGGTCACCGTGCTCGCCGCGCCGCTGCTGGTCCGGCTGATGTCCGCGAAGATCGCCGACAACCCGGACACCTACGACGTGGCCATCGCTTTCGCCCGCTACTGCATGCCGACCATCTTCTTCATGGGCGTCCATGTGGTGATGGGCCAGGTGCTCAACGCGCGCGGCAAATTCGGCGCGATGATGTGGACGCCGGTGCTGAACAACATCGTGGTGATCTTCACCTTCGGGATGTTCATCTGGGTCTACGGCTCCTACGGGTCCACCCGGCTGGACGCCACCACGATCACCCCCGAGGGTGTCCGGCTGCTCGGCATCGGCACCCTGCTCGGCCTGGTCGTGCAGTCGCTGGCGATGCTGCCCTACCTGCGGGACGCGGGCTTCAAATTCCGGCCGCGCTTCGACTGGCGCGGCCACGGCCTGGGCAAGGCCGCCAAGCTGGCCAAGTGGACGTTCCTGTTCGTCCTCGCCAACCAGGCCGGCCTGATCGTGGTCACCCAGCTCGCCACCTGGGCGGGCGCCAACGCCGACAAGAGCGGCTACCAGGGCACCGGCATCACCGGCTACAACTACGCGCTGCTGCTCTGGCAGATGCCGCAGGCCATCATCACCGTCTCGGTGATGGCGGCGGTGCTGCCGCGGATCTCCCGGGCCGCCGCCGACGGCGACATGAACGCGGTCCGCGACGACATCTCCTACGGGCTGCGCACCTCGGCGGTCGCGATCGTGCCCGCCGCCTTCGCCTTCCTCGCCCTCGGCGTGCCGATGTGCGGTGTGCTCTACGCCGGCACCAACGAGGGCTCCGCCCGCAACATCGGCTTCATCCTGATGGCCTTCGGCGGCGGTCTGATCCCCTACTCCGTGCAGTACGTCGTCCTCCGCGGCTTCTACGCCTTCGAGGACACCCGCACTCCCTTCTACAACACCGTGATCGTGGCCACCGTCAATGCCGCGGCGTCCGCCCTGTGCTTCGTCGCGCTGCCCGCCCGCTGGGCCGTGGTCGGCATGGCCTTCTCCTACGGGCTGGCCTACGCGGTCGGCGTCGGGGTGGCCGTCAAGCGGCTGCGGGCCCGCCTGGGCGGCGACGTGGACGGCCGGCGGGTGGTCCGCACCTACGCCCGGCTGATCGGCGCGTGTATCCCGGCCGCCGCCCTCGCCGGGATCGCCGCTTACATCGTCAGCGGGAAGCTGGGCGGCGGGGTGACCGGGTCGCTGGCCTCGCTGGTGGTCGGCGGCGTCCTGCTGGGCGGAGTCTTCCTGGTCATCGCGAAGCGGATGCGGATCCAGGAGCTGAACGGCATGATCGGCATGGTCCGGGGGCGGCTCGGCCGCTGATCACGACTTCCGCCCACCCGTCGGCCGCCGCCGCGCAACCATCGCGGCCCGCCGCGTGTCGTGCATACAGCCGGACTGTGGGCACAATTGTCATCGGCTCGACGTGGGATCGCGCAATGGATGGGGAGGCAGGAACGACGGTGGCGGATCGGAGCACGGCGGCCGTCGGAGTGGCCGATGAGGGCGGCGAGGCACCGCCCGCAGCCCAGCAGGACGGCGCCACACCCGACGGCACGACGACGGACGACCAGGACAGCGGCACCGCCGGCGACGGCACCCCACCCCAGGACGCAGCGAACGGGACGAAGAGCACCGAAAAAGCCGCGGAGAAGACCGCGCAGACCCTCACCATCACCGCCGAGCCCCGGCCGGCGAAGCCTGAGAGCCCCGAGCCCGAAGCCTCCGCGTCCGAGACCCCCGCCACCGAACCGGCGAAGCCCGAGCGCTCGAAGCCCAGGGCCGCAAAGCCCGAGCGCTCGAAGCCTGAGCCCGCAAATCCCGGGTCCGCACAGCCGGAGCCCACCGAGCCGAAGCCCAAGTCCGCTCCCAGCGCGCCCGAGCTGCACAGCGGACACCGGCTGGCCCGGCGCTATCAGCTCGCGGAGTGCGTCACCCGGGTGGACGGATTCAGCAGCTGGCGTGCGGTGGACGAGAAGCTGCGCCGGGCCGTCGGCATCCACCTGCTGCCCGCGGACCACCCGCGGTCGCGCCAGGTGCTGGCCGCCGCCCGCTCGGCCGCGCTGCTCGGCGACCCGCGGTTCGTCCAGGTCCTCGACGCGGTCGAGGAGGACGACCTGGTCTATGTGATCCACGAGTGGCTGCCGGACGCCGTTTCGCTCGCCGACCTGCTGGCCGCGGGCCCGCTGGAGCCGCACGAGGCGTACCAGATGGCCAGCCAGGTCTCCCAGGGCATGGCCGCCGCCCACCGCGAAGGACTGGCACATCTGCGGCTGGACCCAGGCGCCGTGCTGCGGACCAGCTCCGGGCAGTACCGCATCCGCGGGCTGGCTGTCGCCGCCGCACTGCGCGGGCTGAACTCCGACCGGCCGCAGCGGCAGGACACCGAGGCGGTCGGCGCACTGCTCTACGCCGCCCTCACCCAGCGCTGGCCCTATGAGGAGGACGCCCACGGCCTCACCGGGCTGCCCAAGGGCGTCGGCCTGGTCGCGCCCGACCAGGTGAGGGCGGGCGTCCACCGCGGCATGTCCGACGTGGCGATGCGTGCGCTGGTCAACGACGGCGCGACGGCGTCCCGCGAGGAGTCGCCCTGCACCACCACGGAGGAGCTGGCCAAGGCCATCGCGGGCATTCCGCGGATCCGGCCGCCCGAGCACCCCGCACCGGTCTACCGGCAGCCCGCCTTCCAGCAGCAGCCGCAGCAGCCGAGCGGCTACTCCGTCGCGGGACCGGCCACCGGGCGGCTCACCGCTCCGCCGCCCGCACTGCCCGGCCGCACCGGCAGCGCGCTGAAATGGGCGGTCTCCGCGCTGCTGATCGTCGCGATCGGGCTGGGCAGCTGGCAGCTCGCCGACGCTCTGAAGTCCCGCGAGAACCATGCCCCGCGCAAGCCGTCCACCTCGCAGACCCCGAACAAGCAGCCGGCACCGGCACCCGTCGCCCCGCTGCGGATCGTCGACGTCAAGGACTTCGATCCGCTCGGTGACGGCAGTGAAACACCGTCGGACATCAAGAAGGTCGATGACGACGACCCCGGGACGTACTGGCAGACGAGCTGGTACGCGCGGGCCGACCTCGGCGGGCTCAAGCCCGGCGTGGGCGTGGTGCTCGACCTGGGCAGCCCCCGCCGCGTCAGCTCGGTCACCGTCGAAGTGCTCGGCGACACGGATCTCTCGCTGATGGCCGCGCCCTCCGGCACCAAGACCCGGCCGACCCGGCTGGAGGGCTTCAGCAAGGTCGCGTCGGGCTCCGGCGCACAGCACGTGACGCTCAAGCCCGCGGGACAGGTCACCAGCCGCTATCTGCTGGTCTGGCTGACCAAGCTCCCGAAGGACTCCGACGGCAGGTTCCGTGGCAAGATCTCGGAGATCAGCGTCATGGGCTGAAGCGGCCGGCACGGCTGAACGGAAGCGGACGGGGGAGTCTGGCTTGGAGCGCATACCGCTCGGCGATGCCGACGACGCCGACCTGCTCGCCCGCCATGTGGCGGGCGAGGCGGATGCCTTCGGCGAACTGGTCCGCAGGCACCGCGACCGGCTCTGGGCAGTCGCCCTTCGGACGCTGGGCGACCGCGAGGAGGCCGCTGACGCGGTGCAGGACGCGCTGGTGTCCGCCTTCCGGGCCGCACATACCTTTCGCGGCCAGTCGGCCGTCACCACCTGGCTGCACCGCATCACGGTGAACGCCTGCCTAGACCGGGCACGCCGGGCCGCCTCACGGCGCACCGCCGCGGTCGCCGACGAGGAGAATTTCGAGGCGCTCCTCGAACCGCACGAGTCGGCCGAGGCGCCCGCGGAGCGTGGTGAACTGCACCGTGAACTCATCGCGGCCCTGGCCACCCTGCCCGCCGAACAGCGGGCCGCACTGGTGCTGGTCGACATGCAGGGCTATCCGGTCGCGGAGGCCGCCGCGGTGCTCGCCGTACCGGAGGGCACGGTCAAAAGCCGCTGCGCCCGCGGCCGCGCCCGGCTGCTGCCCCTGCTCACGCATCTACGGGCCGGCGGCGGCGCCGATCGCGCCGGTCCGGGCGGCGGAAGGAACCGGACGGAGGGGACATCCGTCCCACCGGCAGGAACAGAACAGGGCGGAGGTGACCACCGATGACATCGACCACGGGCCAGAACCCGCATCCCGAGGTCATGGAGATCTCCGACCTGGCCGAAGGCATCCTGCCGGAGGACCGGGTGGCGGCGGTCCGCGCCCACGTGGAGTCCTGCGAGGAGTGCGGCGAGGTACTGGCGTCGCTCCAGGAGATCCGCGGACTGCTGGGCGCCCTGCCGGAGCCGGAGCCGATGCCCGCGGATGTCGCCGCGCGGATCGACGCGGCACTCGCTGCCGAGGCACGGCTCGACTCCGCGCTGCCGCGTGTTCCACGTGAAACATCGATCCCGGCGCAGGACAGCCGCGACTCGGCGAGTGTTCCACGTGGAACATCCGCGCCGGCTGGTCGGCCTTTCGCGCCCACCGGTCCCGGCCGAGGCCGCCGGCAGCGGCGCGCGCTGCTGATCGGCGCGGCCTCGGCAGCGGCCGTCCTCGCGCTGGGCGGGGCGGTCTACGAGCTGGCGTCCTCCGGCAGCACCCGCAGCATGAGCAGCGCCGACAGCGCCCAGCGGAAGACAAACTCCCAGGACGGCGGTGAGAACAGCGGAAGTTCCAGCGTGGTGGCCTCCGAGGTGGCCCGGCTACTCGGCGGAGCGGGCGGCAAGACCGGCCCCGGCGGGGTCACCTCCCCGATGCTGAGCACCAACGGGGACGCCAGGATCGCCGCGCCCGACGGCACCGTGACCTCTGTACCCGCCTGTGTGCTCCGGGCCACCGGACGGACCCAGCCACCGCTCGCCGCCGATCGGGAACTCTTCCAGGGCACCGACTCCTATCTTGTGGTGCTGCCGGATCCAAACGACAGCCACCGGGTAGACGCCTACGTGGTGACCGCCTCGTGCACGGCCGACGTCCCGGGCAGCGTGCTCTTCCAGGACAGCTTCCCGCGGAGCTGACCGGGCGTCCGCGAGGCACGCCAACGGTGTGCGTGGGGCGACGCACCGCCAGGGGAATGCCAGCCCCGTAGGATCCGTTAGGCACGACGAGAGTCCAGCCAGGACCGGACCCCCACAGCAGTCCGCAGAGACGAGGAAGACACCCGTGAGCGACGTCCGTAACGTGATCATCATCGGCTCGGGGCCCGCGGGCTACACCGCGGCGCTGTACACGGCACGCGCATCCCTCAGTCCGCTGGTCTTCGAGGGCTCGGTCACCGCCGGCGGTGCGCTGATGAACACCACCGAGGTGGAGAACTTCCCGGGCTTCCGGGACGGCATCATCGGCCCGGACCTGATGGACAACATGCGGGCCCAGGCGGAGCGGTTCGGCGCCGAGCTGATCCCGGACGACGTGGTCGCGGTCGACTTCAGCGGTGACATCAAGACCGTCACCGACTCGGCGGGCACCGTCCACCGGGCGAAGGCCGTCATCGTCACCACCGGGTCGCAGCACCGGAAGCTCAACCTGCCCAACGAGGACCAGCTCTCCGGCCGTGGTGTCTCCTGGTGCGCCACCTGTGACGGCTTCTTCTTCCGTGACCACGACATCGCCGTCATCGGCGGCGGCGACACCGCGATGGAGGAGGCGACCTTCCTCTCCCGGTTCGCCAAGTCCGTGAAGATCGTGCACCGCCGGGACAGCCTGCGGGCGTCCAAGGCGATGCAGGACCGCGCCCTCGCCGACCCGAAGATCTCCTTCGTCTGGGACAGCGAGGTGTCCGAGATCCATGGCGACGGCAAGCTCTCCGGACTGACCCTGCGCAACACCAAGACCGGAGAGACCTCGGAACTGCCCGTCAGCGGGCTGTTCATCGCCATCGGCCACGACCCCAGGACCGAGCTCTTCAAGGGCGTTCTCGACCTCGACGCGGAGGGATACCTCACCGTCCAGGCGCCAAGCACCCGTACCAGCCTCACCGGTGTCTTCGCCGCCGGCGACGTCGTGGATCACACCTACCGCCAGGCGATCACCGCGGCTGGCACCGGCTGCTCCGCCGCTCTGGACGCCGAACGCTACCTGGCGTCCCTCAGCGACGCCGAGAAGGCTGTCTGATCCCCTTCCCCCACCCGCACGTAACGAACCTGAGGAGACTGCCGTGGCCGGCAAGACCAAGCACGTGACCGACGCGACCTTCGCCGAGGAGGTCCTGGCCAGCGACAAGCCCGTACTGGTCGACTTCTGGGCCGAGTGGTGCGGCCCCTGCCGTCAGATCGCCCCGTCGCTGGAAGCCATCGCGGCGGAGCACGAGGACGACATCACCATCGTCAAGCTCAACATCGACGAGAACCCGGTGACCGCCGCGAAGTACGGCGTGATGTCCATCCCGACCCTCAACGTCTACAAGGGCGGCGAGGTCGTGAAGACGATCGTCGGTGCCAAGCCCAAGGCCGCGCTCGTCCGCGACCTGTCCGACTTCATCGGCTGAGTACGCACTGTTCCACGTGGAACACCGAAGGGCCGGCTTCCTCAGAGGGGAGCCGGCCTTTTCTGATGGTGGGCGGGAGCTCGGGTACGTCAGAGCGGGCGGAGGGCCGGCTCCTTCTGGACGGCCCCCAGCAGCCGGTCGATGGCCATCTCGACGTCCTCCTTCCAGGAGATCGTCGAGCGCAGTTCCAGCCGCAGCCGGGGATACCGTGGGTGCGGGCGGACCGTCTTGAAGCCGACGGCCAGCAGATGATCGGCCGGCAGCACACAGGAAGGCGCGGACCATTTGGCGTCGCCGAACGCCTCGATCGCCTTGAAGCCCCGCCGGACCAGGTCTTTGGCGACCGTCTGCACCAACACGCGTCCGATGCCCTGGCCCTGATAACCGGGCAGCACCCGGGCGGTCATCAGCTGCACGGCGTCCGCCGACACCGGGCTGGTCGGGAAGGCCAGTGACCGCGGCACATAGGCGGCAGGGGCGTAGAGCACGAATCCCGCGGGGACCTCGTCGACGTAGACCACCCGGCCGCAGGAGCCCCACTCCAGCAGCGCCGCAGAGATCCAGGCCTCCTTCTCCAGCTCGGGCTTGCCCGCCTGCACCGCGGCCTCACCGCTCACCGGGTCCAGCTCCCAGAAGACGCAGCGCCGGCAAGGTCGGGGAAGGTCCGGAAGGTTGTCCAGAGTGAGCGGTACAAGCCGACGACCCATGTGCCAAGGACCCCATTCCTGTGGCGGACTGAACTGCGATGGCACCCCGGTGTTCACCACCGGGGCGCCACGGTGTCACTCCTCGTCGTCCTCGGCCTCGTCGTCCAGCCGGTTCTCCAGTACCTTGCCCTCGCCCGGTGCCATCGCACCGAGGATCCGCTCCAGATCCTCTATCGAGGCGAACTCCACGACGATCTTGCCCCGTTTCTGGCCCAGGTCGACCTTCACCCGGGTGTCGAAACGGTCGGAGAGCCGGGTGGCGAGGTGGGACAGCGCCGGGGACACCCGGCGGCCCGCGCGCGGCGACGCCGACTTCCTGGCGTTCTTCGGCTCGCTGTTCATCAGCTTCACGATCTCTTCGACCGTGCGGACCGACAGTTCCTCGGCGACGATCCGGAGCGCCAGCTTGTCCTGGTCGTCGGTGTCCACCAGCGAGAGCAGCGCCCGGGCATGCCCGAAGGAGATCACCCCGGCGGCGACCCGGCGCTGCACCGGAGCCGACAGCTTGAGCAGCCGCAGGGTGTTGGAGACCTGCGAACGGGACCGGCCGATCCGGTCGGCCAGCTGCTCATGCGTGCAGGAGAAGTCCCGCAGCAACTGATCGTAGGCCGCCGCTTCCTCCAGCGGGTTCAGCTGCGCCCGGTGCAGATTCTCCAGGAGGGCGTCCAGCAGCAGCTTTTCGTCCTCGGTGGCCCGGACGATCGCCGGAATCCGCTCCAGGCCGGCCTCCCGGCAGGCCCGCCAGCGGCGTTCGCCCATGATCAGCTCGAAGCGGTCCGCGCTGATCTGCCGTACCACCACCGGCTGGAGCAGGCCGACCTCTTTGATGGAGGTGATCAGCTCGTTGAGCGCGTCCTCGTCGAACACCTCACGCGGCTGCCGCGGGTTGGGAGTGATCGCGTCGAGCTCCAGCTCGGCGAAATAGGCGCCTGCGACCGGAACTCGCGACGACGAGAGATCCGGTTCTGTTTCACGTGAAACAGGGATGTCCACCGTCTGTGGAGCCGACTCCGGCGGCCGGCGGTCGACCAGCCCCGCCACCTTGGCCGCCGCGACCCCGCGGTCCGGCACCAGGACCGGCGCGGTCCCCGACGTTGAACTGCTTCCCTGCGGCGCGGCCGGGATCAGCGCGCCGAGACCACGGCCGAGCCCTCTGCGTCGATCACTCACTGGATCCCCTCCGACATGCTGTGCGGGTGCTGCTCGTTGTGCTGTTCGCCCTGCGGCTGCGGATCGTACTCGACGGCCATCTCACCGGACGCGCCGCGCAGCGCCATCTCCCGGGCGGCCTCCAGATACGACAGCGCACCACTGGAGCCCGGGTCGTACGTCAATACGGTCTGGCCGTAGCTGGGCGCCTCGGAGATGCGTACCGACCGCGGGATGCTGGTGCGCAGCACCTCCTTGCCGAAGTGGGTGCGCACTTCCTCCGCCACCTGGGAGGCCAGCCGGGTCCTGCCGTCGTACATCGTCAGCAGGATGGTGGACACGTGCAGCTTCGGGTTGAGGTGGGCGCGGACCAGGTCCACGTTCTTCAACAACTGGCCCAGGCCCTCCAGCGCGTAATACTCGCACTGGATCGGGATGACCACCTCGGCGCCGGCCACCAGGGCGTTGACGGTGAGGAGGCCGAGCGAGGGCGGGCAGTCGATCAGGACATAGTCCAGCGGCTGCTCGTACGACTCGATGGCCCGCAGCAGCCGACTCTCCCGGGCCACCAGCGAGACCAGCTCGATCTCGGCGCCGGCCAGGTCGATGGTGGCCGGTGCACAGAACAGCCCCTCCACATCGACCACCGGCAGCACCACGTCGGACAACGGCTTGCTCTCCACCAGCACGTCGTAAATCGACGGCACCTCGGAGTGGTGGTCGATCCCCAGTGCCGTCGAGGCATTGCCCTGCGGGTCGAGGTCGATCACCAGCACGCGGGCGCCGTGCAGTGCCAGGGAAGCCGCCAGATTCACCGTGGTCGTGGTCTTGCCGACCCCGCCCTTCTGGTTGGCGACCACCATCACGCGGGTCTGTGCCGGCCTGGGCAATCCCTCGCCGGTGCGGTTCAGCGCCTCGACGGCCATCTGGGCAGCGCGGCCGATCGGGGTGTCATCCATGGGAGGCAATGTTTCACGTGAAACATCGCTCCCGAACCCCGGGGGCACGGAAAGTGGACCCCGGGCTGATTCAGCTGAGCGGGGACCGGGGACCGGGTCGGCCATCGGCCCCGCGATGTTGGCGTCGGACCGCAAGGACTCACTCTCCTCGACTTCAGGCTCGCTATGAGGAGAGCCTGCCATGCCCGAGGGGTGCTGAACCAGCGAGCCCCGGCCGGCTGTGGATAAATCCCGGTTATCCACAGCCGAATTGACCTTGGTCGGTTTGTTGGCGCGCGCCTCGGCCGCGGCGCGGCCACGGCTGAGGACTCCTGGCAGCAGTGAGCGACGTTTCACGTGGAACACGATGCGCCGCGCCACGCCGGTATTTCGGCAGACACTCCGTATTGTGACGTTTTGGCCGTTTCCGACCCACCGGTCAGCGGCGTCGGCGCCCCGCGCTGCTGCCGCCGCGCGGCGTCCGGCTGGCCCGGGCCGCCTTCGCCCGCCGGGTGGCCGCACGGACCCCGCCGGGGCTCTCCCCGACCAGTACCCGGACCACCGTGGACAGCGGATCGACCACGCCCTCGCCCACCTGGATCACCGAGGCGTTCACCGCGCCGAGCCGGCCGAGGGCGGCTCGGGCCGATTTCAGCTCTTCCTCGGCGGTGTCGCCCTTGAGTACCGCCATCTCACCGTGCGGGCGCAGCAGCGGCAGCCCCCAGCCGGCCAGCCGCTCCAGCGGCGCCACCGCACGAGCGGTCACCACGTCCACCGGTGGCAGCTTGCCCAGCATCTCCTCGGCGCGGCCACGGGCCACCGTCACGTTGTCCAGCCCGAGCAGCCGTACCACCTCCTCCAGGAAGGTCGTGCGGCGCAGCAGCGGTTCCAGCAGTGTGATCTCCAGGTCCGGCCGGGCCAGGGCCAGCGGGATGCCGGGCAGACCGGCGCCCGAGCCCACATCGCAGACCGACACGTCCTGGTCGATCACCTCGGAGAGCACCGCGCAGTTCAGCAGATGCCGCTCCCACAGCCGGGGCACCTCGCGCGGACCGATCAGACCGCGTTGCACCCCGGCATCCGCCAGCAGCTCGGCGTAGCGCAGCGCATCGGCGAACCGGTCGCCGAACACCGCCCCGGCCTGCTCGGGCGGCGCGGGAAGCTCCGCTGCTGCCTCCGTCACGGGACTGTCCTTTCCTCGGTTCTCGCACGAGCGTCGCCGCCCGCGCGTCCATCTCCGTGCTCTCGTGCTCTCGTGTTTTCGCGCTCTGGTGCCCTGGTGCTCTGGTGCTCTGGTGCTCGGTCATGTGCGCGGTTCGTGGTGCGCGTGCGTTCGTATCCAGGCTGACAAGCTTCGGCCCCGCCTGCGAGCAGACGGGGCCGATCGATCGCGGGTGAGCAGCCGGTCAGACCGGCAGGACGACCACCCGGCGCTGGGGCTCCTCGCCTTCGGATTCGCTGCGCAGCCCCGCAGCCGCCACCGCGTCGTGCACGACCTTGCGCTCGAACGGCGTCATCGGGTCCAGCTGCACCGGTTGCCCGGATTCCTTCGCCTCGGCCGCGGCCTCGGCGCCCAGCTGCGCCAGCTCGGCACGCTTGCGGGCCCGGAAGCCGGCGATGTCCAGCATCAGCCGGCTGCGCTCGCCGGTCTCCCGGTGCACCGCGAGCCGGGTCAGCTCCTGCAGCGCCTCCAGCACCTCGCCGTCCCGCCCGACGAGCTTGGTCAGCTCCCGGGTGGAGGTGTCGCCGATGATCGACACCGACGCACGCTCGCCCTCGACATCCATGTCGATGTCACCGTCGAGGTCGGCGATGTCCAGCAGCCCCTCCAGGTAGTCCGCCGCGATCTCGCCCTCCTGCTCCAGCCGGGTCAGAGTCGCGGACGAACCGCTGTCGGGTGCCGTGGTGGTGTTGACGTCGCTCACGCCTGGACTCTCCTCTTACTTCTTCTTCGACGACAGGTTGGTCGGCTTGGCCTTGGCTCCGCCGGGCTGCTTGCCCTGCGTGCCGCCGCCCTGCTTCTGACCGCCCGCCCTCGGGGCACCGGCCCGTGGCGCGCCACCACTACCCTTGCCGCCGCCGCCGGGCCTCGGAGCACCGCCCGACTTGGCGGCGCCCCCGGACTTCGGGGTGGCCGGCTTGGCACCGCCGGCGGCAGCCTTCGCCGTGTCCGGCGCGTCGGCCGTCTCGACGGCGTCCGGTCCTTCGGCGACGGAACTGCCAGAGCCGCCCGCCCGGGGCGAGCCGGGACCGCCCGCGGCGCCCGTGGAGCGCTTGGCCTTCGGCTGCCGCTTGGGCTGGGTGCGGTTGGCCCGGGCGACCTCGACCGCCTCCTTGGCGGCGACCTCTTCGGGCGCCTCGACCAGCTTGCCCTTGGCCCGCAGCCGCTCCTGGCGCTGCTGGAAGGCCAGGCTGCCGGGGGTGGGGTTGCGGTAGATCACGAACATCTGCTGGCCCATGGTCCACACGTTGGTGGTCAGCCAGTAGATGAGGACACCGACCGGGAAGTTGATGCCCATCACGGCGAAGATGACCGGGAAGACGTACATCAGCATCTTCTGCTGCTGCATGAACGGGGTCTTCACCGTCATGTCGACGTTCTTCGTCATGAGCTGGCGCTGCGTGTAGAACTGCGAGGCCGACATCATGAGGATCATGATGATGGTGACGAGGCGCACATCGGTGAGCGTGGCGCCCAGCGCCTGGACCTTCGTGGAACCGTCCAGGAACTTCGCCGCCAGTGGAGCGCCGAAGATGTGTGCGTTCTGCGCGCTGGTGACCAGGTCGGCGTGGATGACACCGACCTTGTGACCCTTGGCGATGTTGCTGAGCACGTGGTAGAGCGCGAAGAAGAACGGGGACTGCGCCAGAATCGGCAGGCACGAGGAGAGCGGGTTGGTGCCCGTCTCCTTGTACAGCTTCATCATCTCTTCGGACTGCTTCTGGCGGTCGTTCTTGTAGCGCTCCTGGATCGCCTTCATCTTCGGCTGGAGCGCCTGCATGTTCCGGGTGGACTTGATCTGCTTGACGAACAGCGGGATCAGGCAGATCCGGATCAGGACCACCAGCGAGACGATGGACAGACCCCACGCCCAGCCGCTGTCCTTGTCGAAGATCAGGCTGTAGAACGAGTGGAACTGGACGATGATCCACGACACTGCGTCGTATAGGGGGTTCAGGATCCCCACGGTCAGGCTCCTTGGGCGTGAGAGGGTCCGGTGGGCTCGGGCGTGACGGGCCCGTCGGAGCCGCCCCGCAGTGCGCGGCGCAGCAGTTCGTGCCATGGCGGCCGCTTACGCGGCGGGACATGGTCCACTCCGCCGGGCGACCAGGGGTTGCACCGGAGGATGCGCCACGCGGTAAGGGCGGTGCCCTTGATCGCGCCATGCCGGTCGATGGCGGTGTACCCGTAGTGGGAGCACGACGGGTAATACCGGCAGACCGGGCCGAGCAGTGGACTGATCGTCCACTGGTACAGCTTGATCAGTGCCAGCAGCGGGTATTTCATTGAGCCACCCTCCCCTCGGCGTCGCCATGGGTGTCACGGCCCAGCAGCCGCTGCAGTGCGGCGTCCAGGTCGAGGGCCAGCTGTGCATGGTCCGCGTTCCCGGCTCCGGGAAGCGCGCGTACCACTACCAGGCTACCGGGGGGCAGCAGCGACAGACGCGCCCGGACCAGATGACGCAATCTGCGCTTCACCTGATTCCGCTGCACCGAACCGCCGACCGCCTTGCTCACGACGAAACCCGCACGCGCCGGGGGAGTGCTCCCCCCCGGCACATGCGGGTCGGTGGCGTCTCGGCGCAGATGGACGACCAGCAGCGGGCGGCCCGCCCGGCGTCCACGGCGAACCGCCGTCGCGAAGTCCTGGCGCCGCCTCAGCCGATTCTCGGTGGGCAGCACGACATCAGACCTGTGGCAATCAGGCGGACAGGCGCGCGCGGCCCTTGCCGCGGCGGGTCGCGAGGATCGCGCGGCCGGCACGGGTCCGCATCCGCAGGCGGAAGCCGTGGGTCTTGGCGCGACGACGGTTGTTCGGCTGGAAGGTGCGCTTGCTCACTCGGGGGCTCCAGGAGAGATCGTGTCCGGCGGGGCGTCGCCTGGCTGTCACCGTGCGCCCACGAAAAGCTCGCGGACCAAACGGGTGCACCGCTTGACGATCTCCTGGCAGCGGTTCAGCGCTTCGGAAGACCCTCGCCCATCGGTAGGCAGGCGGCAGCAGCCATCGACAACTCGACCTCGATACGGTACGTGCGGCTAGGCCATCCGGTCAAACCCGACGGCGCGGCCCCGCCATTTGTACACAGCCTGTGGACAACGACTTGAACCGCGCAGGCCGCGCTGATTACCGTGGCTGAACTCCGTACTCTTCCCGACCCTGCCGAGGTCCACACGTCCGCAGGAGTTCGCCGCACCACCTACGCAACTATGCAACCGAGAGAGCGTGCCCTGTGGCTGACGTATCTGCCGATCTTGCCGCAGTGTGGCCGCAAGTGCTCCAGAAGCTCCTGATGGACAGCGAGGACCTCAAGCCCACCCACGCGGAGTGGCTCCGGCGCATCCAGCCGCTGGCGCTGGTGGCCGGGACCGCCGTGCTCTCGGCGCCGAACGAGTACGCCAAGAAGATCCTTGAGGGCCAGCAGCTCAAACAGCTGATCACGGATGTGCTCAGCCATGAGTTCGGTCACACCGTCGGGATCGCCATCGCCGTGGCCTCCGGCGGCGAGCAGGACCAGTCCGCGCCGCCCGCGCTGCCCGAGCAGCAGCAGGGCGGGGCCGACCCGTACGACGAGGCGCCGCGGATGCGCCGGGGCTACCAGGATCAGCCGGACGGCGGTACGGACGGCTGGCCGCCGCGTACGTCCGACGACGGATGGCAGCAGCCCGGGCTCGGCAACTGGGGGGTGCCCTCCGGCGGCGGATTCCAGGACCGCAGGCAGGACCCGTACCCCGAGGCCCGGGACGGCCGCGACAGCCGTGATCCGCGCGACCACCGGGACGACCGCGATCACCGCGACCCGCGCGGGGACCGGGACCGGGACCGCTACCGCAGCGACCGCCTCGACGGGGGCTACCCGGCCGTACCGCACCAGGGGCACCCCGGCGACCGGCCGTACGGACCCGGCCCCGGGGGCGGCTACCCGCCGCAGCAGGCGCAGCAGCCGGCCTCCCGCCCCGAGCGGTCGTCCGCGGTCCCCGGCGGCGCGGGAGGCGGCGGTACGGGCGGCAGCGGCGGGGCCGTGGAGCCCACCGCCCGCCTCAATCCGAAGTACCTCTTCGACACCTTCGTGATCGGCGCCTCCAACCGCTTCGCGCACGCCGCCGCGGTCGCGGTGGCCGAGGCGCCGGCCAAGGCGTACAACCCGCTGTTCATCTACGGCGAGTCCGGTCTGGGCAAGACGCACCTGCTGCACGCGATCGGGCACTACGCGCGGAGCCTCTACCCCGGCACCCGGGTCAGGTACGTCAGCTCGGAGGAATTCACCAACGAGTTCATCAACTCCATCCGGGACGGCAAGGCGGACGCGTTCCGCAAGCGGTACCGGGACATGGACATCCTGCTGGTCGACGACATCCAGTTCCTGGCGAGCAAGGAGTCGACGCAGGAGGAGTTCTTCCACACCTTCAACACGCTGCACAACGCCAACAAGCAGATCGTGCTGTCCTCGGACCGGCCGCCCAAGCAGTTGGTCACCCTGGAGGACCGGCTGCGCAACCGCTTCGAGTGGGGCCTGATCACCGACGTCCAGCCGCCCGAGCTGGAGACCCGGATCGCGATCCTGCGCAAGAAGGCCGTGCAGGAGCAGCTGAACGCGCCGCCCGAGGTGCTGGAATTCATCGCGTCCCGGATCTCCCGCAACATCCGGGAGCTGGAGGGCGCCCTGATCCGGGTCACCGCCTTCGCGAGCCTCAACCGGCAGCCGGTGGACCTGCAGCTCACCGAGATCGTGCTCAAGGACCTGATCCCGGGCGGCGAGGACTCGGTGCCGGAGATCAGCGGTACGGCGATCATGGCGGAGACCGCGGCCTACTTCGGGCTCGCGGTGGACGACCTGTCCGGCTCCTCGCGCAGCCGGGTGCTGGTCACCGCCCGGCAGATCGCCATGTATCTGTGCCGGGAGCTGACCGACCTGTCGCTGCCGAAGATCGGTGCCCTCTTCGGCGGCCGCGACCACACCACGGTGATGCACGCCGACCGGAAGATCCGCTCGCTGATGGCGGAACGGCGCTCGATCTACAACCAGGTGACCGAGCTGACCAACCGCATCAAGAGCTGACGCGCGCCGCCCCCTGTTCGATTACCCGCCGCCGCGGTCCTGTTGTCCACAGGACCGCGGCGATTTTGCTTTCCACACCCTGGGGACACCGGAGTTGTCCCGATACTCTCCACAGGCGGGGCGGCCGGCCCGGCGTCCGGGCAGCTCAGCGGGGTGTGGATATGTGGGTAACCGGCATCCACAGACTGTGGACAGACCGGTTGTCCACAGTGACCCCCGACCGGTTGTCCACCGCTCGCCCACAGGCCAGGGCCGGTTGTGCACAGCCCGGAGCCACTTCTCCACACCTTTGTCCACTGTTCGGCAACGAAATACGGTCCGTCCCCCCGGAGAGTGAAAGCCGTCACACCAACGTGGTGGATTGGCCTGGGGAGAACCTGGGTATTTCTGGGGATGGAGCTGGGGACAACCCCCGGTCACCTGTGCATGGGGTGTGCACAACTTTTCGCCGTCCACAGGGCACCCCGGTTGTCCACCGGCGCCGCCCACAGGCTCTGGGGATAAAAAACAGGGCCTGACCTGCGCGGGAACAGGTTATCCACGGTATCCACAACCCCTACTACTACGACTACACGTAGAGAAGGGGGAAACTGCTTCGAAGCGGGTCCTGTGCACAACTCGGCCCTCGCCGCCCGGCAGCCCGTGTCGCCGCTTGACGCCAAGCCGCTCCGACTGACAGTCCTGTGCGTCAGACTGTTCCCCGACAGCTGGCAACAAGCAGGAGGCGGTTCCGGTGAAGATCCGGGTGGAGCGCGACGTACTCGCCGAGGCAGTGGCTTGGGCAGCCCGCAGCCTTCCGGCCCGCCCCCCGGTGCCGGTGCTCGCCGGACTGCTGCTCAAGGCCGAGGACGGTCACCTGAGCCTGTCCGGGTTCGACTACGAGGTCTCGGCCCGGGTCGCCGTCGAGGCCGAGGTGGACGAGGAGGGCACCGTCCTGGTGTCCGGCCGGCTGCTCGCCGACATCTCCCGGGCGCTGCCCAACCGCCCGGTGGAGATCTCCACCGACGGCGTCCGTGTGACCGTCGTCTGCGGCAGCTCCCGCTTCACGCTGCACACCCTGCCGGTCGAGGAGTATCCGGCGCTGCCCGCGATGCCCGTCGTGTCCGGCACCGTCCCCGGTGAGGTCTTCGCCGCCGCCGCCAGCCAGGTCGCCATCGCGGCCGGCCGCGACGACACCCTGCCGGTGCTGACCGGTGTGCGGATCGAGATCGAGGGCGACACGGTGACGCTGGCCGCCACCGACCGCTACCGCTTCGCGGTCCGCGAATTCCTGTGGAAGCCCGAGCAGTCCGACATCTCCGCCGTCGCCCTGGTGCCCGCCAAGACCCTCCAGGACACCGCCAAGTCGCTCACCAGCGGGGACACGGTCTCCATCGCCCTGGCCGGCTCCGGCGCCGGCGAGGGCCTGATCGGCTTCGAGGGCGCCGGACGGCGTACGACGACCCGGCTGCTCGAAGGCGACCTGCCCAAGTACCGCACGCTCTTCCCGACCGAGTTCGCCTCCGTCGCGGTGATCGAGACCGCGCCCTTCGTCGAGGCGGTCAAGCGCGTCGCCCTGGTCGCCGAGCGCAACACCCCGGTGCGGCTGAGCTTCGAGCAGGGCGTGCTCACCCTGGAGGCCGGATCCAGCGACGACGCACAGGCTGTGGAGAGGGTCGACGCCAAGCTGGAGGGCGACGACATCTCGATCGCCTTCAACCCGACCTTCCTGCTGGACGGGCTGAGCGCGATCGACTCCCCCGCCGCGCAGCTGTCGTTCACTACCTCCACCAAGCCGGCGCTGCTCAGCGGCCGGGCGGCCGTCGATGCCGAGCCCGACGAGGCGTACAAGTACCTGATCATGCCGGTGCGGCTGTCAGGCTGAGCCCGCCCGCGGCGCCCGGCGCGGTCGACGTAGGCTCATCCTCAGGTCAGGTTCAGGGTCAGGCAGCAGCCGGCGTCCACCGCACACCCCGGGCGCCCGCGACGCTTCGAACGAAGGATGTGTGATGGAGCTCGGTCTCATCGGTCTCGGCAAGATGGGCGGCAACATGCGCGAGCGCATCCGCCGCGCAGGCCACACCGTCATCGGCTACGACCGCAACCCGGATCTCGCCGACGTCCACGGCCTCAAGGAGCTGGTGGACTCGCTCAAGGGGCCGCGTGTGGTGTGGGTGATGGTGCCGGCCGGCGCCGCGACCCAGTCCACCGTGGACGAGCTGGGCGAGCTGCTGTCCCCCGGCGACCTGGTGGTCGACGGCGGCAATTCCCGCTGGACGGACGACGAGAAGCACGCCGAGCAGCTGGCGGCCAAGGGCATCGGCTTCGTGGACTGCGGCGTCTCCGGCGGCGTCTGGGGCCTGGCCAACGGCTACGCGCTGATGTACGGCGGCAAGGACGAGGACGTCGCCAAGGCGCAGCCGATCTTCGACGCGCTCAAGCCCGAGGGCGACGGCGGCGCGGTCCACGCGGGCCGGGTCGGCGCGGGCCACTTCGCGAAGATGGTCCACAACGGCATCGAGTACGCGATGATGCAGGCCTATGCCGAGGGCTGGGAACTGCTCGAGGCGGTGGACTCGGTCACCGACGTCCGCGAGGTCTTCCGCTCCTGGAAGTCCGGTACGGTCATCCGCTCCTGGCTGCTCGACCTGGCCGTGGACGCCCTCGACAAGGACGAGCACCTGGGCGCCCTGCGCGGTTACGCCGACGACTCGGGCGAGGGCCGCTGGACGGTGGAGGCCGCGATCGACAACGCGGTGCCGCTGCCGGCGATCACCGCCTCGCTCTTCGCCCGTTTCGCCTCCCGCCAGGACGACTCGCCCCAGATGAAGATGATCGCCGCGCTCCGCAACGAATTCGGCGGCCACGCGGTCACTGCCGCCGAGTAGGCGGCCCGCACCACACAGCAAGCAGGGAGGTCGGCGCGGCGACGCGCCAAGCACGCGATGCACGTAGCGCACCTGTCGCTCGCCGACTTCCGCTCCTACGCCCGGGCCGAGGTCCCTCTCGACCCGGGCGTCACGGCTTTCGTGGGACCCAACGGCCAGGGCAAGACCAACCTGGTCGAGGCGGTCGGCTATCTGGCGACGCTGGGCAGCCACCGGGTGTCCTCCGATGCCCCGCTGGTCCGGGTCGGCGCCGACCGCGCTGTGGTACGCGCCCAGGTCGTGCAGGGCCCGCCGGCCGACGGTGAGCGCCGCCAGCTGCTGGAGCTGGAGATCAACCCGGGCCGCGCCAACCGGGCCAGGATCAACCGCTCCTCCCAGGTCCGCCCGCGCGACCTGCTCGGCATCGTCCGCAGTGTGCTGTTCGCGCCGGAGGACCTGGCGCTGGTCAAGGGCGACCCGGGTGAGCGCCGCCGCTTCCTCGACGAGCTGATCACCGCCCGCGCGCCCCGCCTGGCGGGTGTGCGCAGTGACTTCGAAAGAGTGCTCAAGCAGCGCAATACGCTGCTGAAAACCGCCGCGCTCGCCCGCAGGCACGGCGGCAAGGGAGCCGACCTGTCCACCCTGGATGTGTGGGACCAGCACCTGGCCAAGGTCGGCGCGGAACTGCTGGCCCACCGGCTCGACCTGGTGGCGGCGCTGCAGCCGCTGGCAGACAAGGCGTACGAGCAGCTGGCGCCCGGCGGTGGGCCGGTCGGCCTCGACTACCGCAGCTCGATCGGCGACGAGGCGATGGCGGGCGCCGGCAGCCGCGAGGAGCTCTTCCAGCGGCTGCTCGAAGCGCTCACCGCGGCCCGCAAGCAGGAGATCGAGCGCGGGGTGACCCTGGTCGGTCCGCACCGGGACGATCTGCTGCTCAAGCTCGGCCCGATGCCCGCGAAGGGCTACGCCAGCCACGGCGAGTCCTGGTCGTACGCGCTGGCGCTGCGGCTGGCCTCCTACGAGCTGCTGTGCGCGGACGGCGGCGAACCCGTACTCGTCCTGGACGACGTCTTCGCCGAGCTGGACACCAGGCGCCGGGAGCGGCTGGCGGAGCTGGTGGCGCCCGGCGAGCAGGTGCTGGTCACCGCGGCGGTGGACGACGACGTGCCGGGAGTTCTGCGCGGGGCGCGCTTCTCGGTGGAGGACGGGACGGTGGTTCGGCAGTGAGCGACACAGTGGGCGGCGGCGACGTGCCCCGGCAGCCCGCGCCTCCCGAGGCGTCGGGCGTGGACCTGGCGCGGGTGGCACTGCGGGCGGCCAAGGAGCAGGCCAGGGCCAGGGGCGCCGCGGCCGTACAGAAGCGGCAGGCCAGGCGGGGCGGGCTGCGCAGCGGCGCCCGGGCGGACGGCAGGGATCCGCTGCCGCTGGGCGCGGCCATCAACCGGCTGATCACCGAGCGCGGCTGGGAGGCGCCGGCCGCGGTCGGCGGGGTGATGGGCCGCTGGCCGCAGCTGGTCGGCCCCGAGGTCGCCCAGCACTGCTCGCCCGACCGCTACGACGAGGAGGCGCGGGTGCTGACCGTGCAGTGCGACTCCACGGCGTGGGCGACCCAGCTGCGGCTGCTGGCGCCGACCCTGGTGGCCAGGCTCAACGCCGACCTCGGCCACGGCACGGTGAAGCTGCTCAAGGTGCTCGGCCCGGCGGGACCGGCCCGCAACTACGGCAGGCTGCGGGCGCCCGGCAGCCGCGGACCCGGCGACACGTACGGCTGACCGGGCCCGTTCGCGCAGCTGAGCGAACCGCCGCGGGGCCGCCGCCGTGCGCACGGACGACCCATTTCGTACGCCCGCGCGAGCGCGGTGCCGCATGCCTGCTCAGCGTAGCCGGGCCTTGACAGCCGGAAGCCCTGGACGCCCGTGTGAGCGGTTTTGGAACCGGGGCCGCGTGTAGGGAGTCGGGCGGCGGCCGTTTTGGGCGGCACATGGGAAGGCAGGTACCGGCAAAGCCCCATTCATGTCGGCGCTACCGGTAGACTGGTGGACACAACCGCCCTCCCCTGGCATCGCGGCAGGGGTACCCCAGCGGAACATGTCGAAGACGCAGCCGATCCCGCCCCGCGGGACCCGGCTCGTGCTGTGCCAGAAAGGGCGCTTCGTGGCCGATTCCGGCAACCCCAACGAGAAGTCCAGCAAGTCCTACGACGCCAATGCGATCACCGTGCTCGAAGGCCTCGACGCGGTGCGCAAGCGGCCCGGTATGTACATCGGCTCGACCGGTGAACGCGGGCTGCACCATCTCGTGCAGGAGGTGGTCGACAACTCGGTCGACGAGGCGATGGCCGGCCACGCGGACACCATCGACGTGACGATCCTCGCCGACGGCGGCGTCAGGGTGGTGGACAACGGCCGCGGCATCCCGGTCGGCATGGTCGCCTCCGAGGGCAAGCCGGCCGTCGAGGTCGTCCTGACCGTACTGCACGCGGGCGGCAAGTTCGGCGGCGGCGGCTACGCGGTCTCCGGCGGTCTGCACGGCGTCGGCGTCTCGGTGGTCAACGCGCTGTCCACGCGCGTGGCCGTCGAGGTCCGTACCGAGGGCCACCGCTGGACGCAGGACTACAAGCTGGGGGTGCCGACCGCGCCGCTGGCGAAGAACGAGCCGGTCGAGGAGACCGGCACGTCGGTCACCTTCTGGGCCGACCCCGACATCTTCGAGACCACCGACTACTCCTTCGAGACGCTCTCGCGGCGCTTCCAGGAGATGGCGTTCCTGAACAAGGGGCTGCGGATCTCGCTGGTCGACGAGCGCGCCGACCACGTGGACGAGGAAGGCAAGCAGCTCGCCGTCTCGTACTACTACGAGGGCGGCCTGGTCGACTACGTGACGTACCTCAACTCGCGCAAGGGCGAGCTGATCCACCCCACCGTCATCGACATCGAGGCGGAGGACAAGGACCGGCTGCTCTCGGTCGAGGTGGCGATGCAGTGGAACAGCCAGTACAGCGAGGGCGTCTACAGCTTCGCCAACACCATCCACACCCATGAGGGCGGCACCCACGAAGAGGGCTTCCGCGCGGCGCTGACCACCCTGGTCAACAAGTACGCGCGCGAGAAGAAGCTGCTCCGTGAGAAGGACGACAACCTCAACGGCGAGGACATCCGCGAGGGTCTGACCGCGATCATCTCGGTCAAGCTCGGCGAACCGCAGTTCGAGGGCCAGACGAAGACCAAGCTGGGCAACACCGAGGCCAAGACGTTCGTCCAGAAGGTCGTGCACGAGCACCTGACCGACTGGCTGGACCGCAACCCCACCGAGGCCTCGGACATCATCCGCAAGTCGATCCAGGCGGCCACCGCCCGGGTCGCCGCCCGCAAGGCGCGCGACCTGACCCGCCGCAAGGGCCTGCTGGAGTCGGCGTCGCTGCCGGGCAAGCTCAGCGACTGCCAGTCCAACGACCCGACGAAGTGCGAGATCTTCATCGTCGAGGGCGACTCGGCCGGCGGCTCGGCGAAGTCCGGCCGCAATCCGCAGTATCAGGCGATCCTGCCGATCCGCGGCAAGATCCTGAACGTGGAGAAGGCCAGGATCGACAAGATCCTGCAGAACACCGAGATCCAGGCGCTGATCTCGGCCTTCGGCACCGGGGTCCACGAGGACTTCGACATCGCCAAACTGCGCTATCACAAGATCATCCTGATGGCGGACGCCGACGTCGACGGCCAGCACATCAACACCCTGCTGCTGACCTTCCTCTTCCGCTTCATGCGTCCGCTGGTCGAGGCCGGACACGTCTACCTGTCCCGCCCGCCGCTGTACAAGATCAAGTGGGGCCGCGACGACTTCGAATACGCCTACTCCGACCGTGAGCGCGACGCGCTGGTGGTGCTGGGCAAGCAGGGCGGCAAGCGGATCCGCGAGGACTCGATCCAGCGCTTCAAGGGCCTCGGCGAGATGAACGCGGAGGAGCTGCGGGTCACCACGATGGACATCGACCACCGGGTGCTCGGACAGGTCACGCTCGACGACGCGGCCCAGGCCGACAACCTGTTCTCGGTGCTGATGGGCGAGGACGTGGAAGCCCGCCGTTCGTTCATCCAGCGCAATGCCAAGGACGTCCGGTTCCTGGACATCTGAGTCGGCCCCCACTTTGGCCGTGTGAAAGGACAATCTGACAGCGATGGCCGACGAGACCCCCAACATCCCACCCGTGCCCGATGTCCCCGAGTCCGAGCGGGAACTGCGCAACGAGTCCGGCGGACTGCGTGTCGAGCCCGTCGGGCTCGAGACCGAGATGCAGCGCAGCTATCTCGACTACGCGATGTCCGTCATCGTCTCGCGCGCGCTGCCGGACGTGCGCGACGGCCTCAAGCCGGTCCACCGCCGGGTCCTGTTCGCGATGTACGACGGCGGCTACCGGCCCGAGAAGGGCTTCTACAAGTGCGCGCGCGTCGTCGGCGACGTCATGGGCACCTACCACCCGCACGGCGACTCCTCGATCTACGACGCGCTGGTCCGGCTGGCGCAGCCGTGGTCGATGCGGATGCCGCTGGTGGACTCGAACGGCAACTTCGGTTCACCGGGCAACGACCCGGCCGCGGCCATGCGGTACACCGAGTGCAAGATGATGCCGCTGTCCATGGAGATGGTCAGGGACATCGACGAGGAGACCGTCGACCTCCAGGACAATTACGACGGCCGCAACCAGGAGCCGACGGTCCTGCCGTCCCGCTTCCCGAACCTGCTGATCAACGGCTCGGCGGGCATCGCGGTCGGCATGGCCACCAACATCCCGCCGCACAATCTGCGCGAGGTCGCCGACGGCGCCCAGTGGTGCCTGGCCCATCCCGAGGCCTCCGCCGAGGAACTGCTCGACGCGCTCATGGAGCGCATCAAGGGCCCCGACTTCCCGACCGGCGCCCTGGTCGTCGGCCGCAGGGGCATCGAGGACGCCTACCGCACCGGCCGCGGCTCGATCACCATGCGGGCGATCGTCGCGGTCGAGGAGATCCAGAACCGGCAGTGCCTGGTCGTCACCGAGCTGCCGTACCAGACCAACCCCGACAACCTGGCGCAGAAGATCGCCGACCTGGTCAAGGACGGCAAGATCGGCGGCATCGCCGACGTCCGCGACGAGACCTCGTCGCGCACCGGCCAGCGGCTGGTGATCGTTCTCAAGCGGGACGCGGTCGCCAAGGTGGTGCTGAACAACCTCTACAAGCACACCGACCTGCAGACCAACTTCGGCGCCAACATGCTGGCCCTGGTCGACGGCGTGCCGCGCACCCTGTCGCTCGACGCCTTCATCCGCAACTGGGTGAACCACCAGGTCGAGGTCATCGTCCGGCGCACCCGCTTCCGGCTGCGCAAGGCCGAGGAGCGCGCCCACATCCTGCGCGGCCTGCTCAAGGCGCTCGACGCCATCGACGAGGTCATCGCGCTGATCCGGCGCAGCGACACCGTCGAGGTCGCGCGCGAGGGCCTGATGGGCCTGCTGGAGATCGACGAGATCCAGGCCAACGCGATCCTGGAGATGCAGCTCCGCCGGCTGGCCGCCCTGGAGCGGCAGAAGATCATCGCCGAGCACGACGAGCTGCAGGCGAAGATCAACGAGTACAACGCGATCCTCGCCTCGCCGGAGAAGCAGCGGCAGATCATCAGCGAGGAGCTGCAGGCCATCGTCGACAAGTTCGGCGACGACCGGCGCAGCAAGCTGGTGCCCTTCGACGGCGACATGTCCATCGAGGACCTGATCGCCGAGGAGGACATCGTCGTCACGATCAGCCGTGGCGGCTACGTCAAGCGCACCAAGACCGAGGACTACCGCTCGCAGAAGCGCGGCGGCAAGGGCGTACGCGGCACGAAGCTCAAGCAGGACGACATCGTCGACCACTTCTTCGTGACCACCACCCACCAGTGGCTGCTGTTCTTCACCAACAAGGGCCGGGTCTACCGCGCCAAGGCCTACGAGCTGCCGGACGCCGGACGGGACGCGCGCGGCCAGCACGTGGCCAATCTGCTGGCCTTCCAGCCCGACGAGCGGATCGCCCAGATCCTGGCCATCAAGGACTACCAGGCGGCGCCGTACCTGGTGCTGGCCACCAAGTCCGGCCTGGTGAAGAAGACCGCGCTCAAGGACTACGACTCCCCGCGGTCCGGCGGCGTGATCGCCATCAACCTGCGGGAGGCCGAAGGGGAGGCGGGCGGCGTCGCGGGATCGGACGAGCTGATCGGCGCCGAGCTGGTCTCGGCGCAGGACGATCTGCTGCTGGTCAGCCGCAAGGCCCAGTGCATCCGCTTCACCGCCTCGGACGACGCGCTGCGGCCGATGGGCCGGGCGACGTCCGGCGTGAAGGGCATGAGTTTCCGCGAAGGTGACGAACTGCTCTCCATGAACGTGGTCAGGACCGGTACGTTCGTCTTCACCGCCACCGACGGCGGTTATGCGAAACGCACCGCGGTGGACGAGTATCGGGTGCAGGGCCGCGGCGGACTCGGAATCAAGGCGGCCAAGATCGTGGAGGACCGGGGCTCGCTGGTCGGGGCGCTGGTGGTCGAGGAGACCGATGAGATCCTCGCCATCACACTGAGCGGCGGGGTGATCCGTACGCGGGTCAACGAGGTCAGGGAGACGGGCCGTGACACCATGGGCGTCCAGCTGATCAACCTCGGGAAGCGGGATGCCGTCGTCGGCATCGCGCGCAATGCCGAGGCGGAGGATGATCCGGAAGCGGCCGGCCTTGCCGGTGCCGAGGACGACGAGACCGCGCACGGCACCGAGCCCGTGCACGACAATGAGCACGACGACGAGCACGACATCTCGGCCGAGGGCGCGCAGCTCGCGGCCGGTGAACCGGAGGAGTAAGCCGTGAGTGGAGCCACGGGCGCCGCGGGTGGGGCCGGGAGGTCCGGGGGTGCCCGTGGCTCGGCCAACCTCAACGGCCCGGACGAGGGGGGATACGCCGTGACGGGCACCCGTCAACCGGCCCAGCCGCATCAGCCGCCGCAGGCCTACGCGCCACCGCCGCCCGGCACACCGCCGGCGCCGCCCGGTGGCGCGCCGACCGGCCATGGCGGCCGCGGCACACCGGGTGGCGGTGGCGGGACGGGTGGAGCCGGTGGAGCCGGTTCGCCGGCCTCGGCCGGGGTACGCCGGCCGCGCCCGGCGGCCCGTACGGCGCCGCGCACCCGCAAGGCGCGGCTGCGGATCGCCAAGGCCGATCCGTGGTCGGTGATGAAGGTCAGCTTCCTGCTGTCCATCGCGCTGGGCATCTGCACGATCGTGGCGGTGGCCGTGCTGTGGATGGTGCTGGACACCATCGGCGTCTTCAGCACCGTCGGGTCCACGATCAGCGAGGCCACCACCTCGGAGCAGGGCGGCAAGGGCGGCTTCGACCTGGTGTCGTTCCTGTCCCTGTCCCGCGTCATGATGATCACCACGGTGATCGCGGTCATCGACGTGGTGCTGGCCACGGCGCTGGCCACGCTGGGCGCCTTCATCTACAACCTGTCGGCGGGCTTCGTGGGCGGCGTCGAGCTGACGCTGGCCGAGGACGACTAGCCCCGCCGCCGGGGCCGCGCGTCACCGATTTTGGGACATGGCCCGCTGTGCGCTAATCTTTCGGTGCAGCGCGGGGCTATAGCTCAGACGGTTAGAGCGCTTCCCTGATAAGGAAGAGGCCCCAGGTTCAAGTCCTGGTAGCCCCACTCGCGCACGAGACCCCCGGTCGGACCGACCGGGGGTCTCGTCGTGTATCGGTCCGGGTATCGACGGTCCGTTCGGCTGACGCGGGTGTGGCGCGCGGAAAACAGGGGTAGGGCATGCCGACCTCAGGTCACCGTTCGGTATCGGCTGCTGTGTATAGTCGGGCGGGTCAGAAGCTGTCCCCACGCATGAAGGAGGAGGTCACGCGATGAAGAAGTTTCTCCTGGTCGCACTGGCCGCCGTCGCCGGGCTGTTCGTTTACCGACAGATTCAGGCGGACCGCGCCGAGCAGGACCTCTGGACGGAAGCCACTGACGCTGTCCCGGCGGGTTCGGGCGCGAACGTGTGAGACGGCGGCGCGGCGCCGGGAGGTGCCGCGACCGCCCCGATGTCCCGGCCGCACATCTGCGGCCGGGACTTTTGTTGTTGCAGGACCGTGACCGCAGCCGCTTGAGTTTGCGCCAGCAAATAATTTACTTTGCTTGAGCAAACCGCCACGCGTGAGCGCGGAAACGAGGGGGAAGTGGCGCCATGAGACGACGACCACCGCCGGGGCGGATCCTGCTGCCGGCCGCCGGACTGCTGCTGGCGGGAGTGACCGGAGCGACCCTGCTCGCGGGGGTGAGCCTGCTCACAGCTCCCGTGGCGTCGGCGGCGCCACCCGCCCTCGGGAGCCAGGACGGCAGCCTCATCATGGTGCTGGACTCCTCCGGCTCCATGGCCGGTCCCGACGGCTCGGGGCACACCCGGATCCAGTCGGCCCGCACCGCCGTCGGCTCGGTCGTGGACTCGCTCCCCGACGGCTACCCGACAGGACTGCGGGTCTACGGCGCAGGAAAGACCCACGGCTGCGACGACTCCTCGCTGGCCCAGCCCGTCACCGCACTGGACCGGGCCGCGATGAAGCAGGCGGTGGCCGCCGTACAGCCCAAGGGCGACACCCCCACCGCGCTCGCCCTCACCGGGGCCGCGGCGGATCTGCCGGCGCACGGGCGGCGGACGATCCTGCTGGTGTCCGACGGCGAGTCCAACTGCGGTGCGCCCGAGCCCTGCGAGGTCGCGGCCACGCTCGCGGGCGACGGCCTGAACCTGCGGATCGACACGGTCGGCTTCCAGGTCGAGGGCGCCGCACGCGACGAGCTGGAATGCATCGCCAAGGCGGGCCACGGCGCCTATTACGACGCCCCGGACGCCGCCGCTCTCGGCCGCCAGCTGGTGCGCGCCTCGCAACTGAGCGCCGACGCCTACCGCATGGCGGGCGACCCGGTGACCGGCGGGGCGACCCCGGCGAAAGCCGCGGCAATTGGCCCCGGCCAGTACACCGACACCGTCGGCCCCGGCGAGACCCGCTGGTATGCCGCCACCCTGGACGCGGCGAGCACCGCCGACCTGTCCGCGACGGCCGTCCCGCAGCCGGGCGTGCCGGTCGGCTACGGCGACGGCATCGAGCTCAAGCTGGCGGGGACCGGGACGTACGCGTACACCTGCGACTCGGACTCCGAGCGCTTCGGCCAGGACGAGGGCGCGATGACGCTGAGCGCCGCTGTGAGCCGGGTGCCCAGCCGCGACGGCAAGGACGACTGCGACAAGGCCGGCCGCTACCTCTTCTCGGTGCACCGCACCACCGCGGCGGCCTCGGACCGCAGCCGCTGGCCGGTCGAGCTGCGCTTCGACAAGGAGGCGCCGCTGCCCGCCGGTACGGTCGCCGCCGCCGCGCGGACCGACTACGGCACGGCGCCCGCGCCGCTGACCGGCACTCCGAAGGACCTGACCGGCGGTACCGGCTTCAACGACGCCGCGGCGGTGACCAAGGGCGTCTGGCGCGACCGGCTGCTGCCCGGCCAGACCCGCTACTACAAGGTGCATCTCGGCTGGGGCCAGCAGCTCACCTACGCGGCCGAATTCGCCAACGAGCCGGTGCTCGACGGCGCCTCGTCCGCCGCGTCGACCTTCGTGGCGACCACCGCCTACGCGCCCGGCCGGCTGCCGGTCGAGGACGCCTCCGGCGCGCGGGACAACCGCTCCTACACCGGCTCGCCCGTGTCGGTGG
This sequence comes from Streptomyces sp. IBSBF 2435, assembly GCF_036815005.1. NCBI lineage: Bacteria > Bacillati > Actinomycetota > Actinomycetes > Kitasatosporales > Streptomycetaceae > Streptomyces > Streptomyces sp. IBSBF 2435. The sequence goes on from NZ_JAJSYW010000001.1 coordinate 54,373, forward strand.
GGCTCGGCACCGTACCGGTGACCTGGACCAACCGCTGGGTGGACGACGGCGACGCGGCCACCGTGCACAGCGCGGGCGACTACTGGATCGCGGTCGGCCTCGGCCCGGACGCCGCCCAGTTGGCCAGGAACACCGCGGTCGGCGTGATCCTGCGGGTCAACGTCACCGGCACGGAATTGGCGGGGCCGCAGTACCGGGCGCCCGCGCTGGCGACCCACAGCGGCGCGGCACAGGGCGACGCGGCGAACGGCGGCACCAGGGGCGGCCAGGACGCGGCGGGCGGGCAGTCGGGCCACGGGAAGGACGTGGCGTCGTCCACGTCGTCCGGCGGCGGGCTGAGGAGCATGGATCTGGTGGCAGCGGGTACGGGCGGCGCCGTCGCGCTCGCCGGAATAGGCGTGGCGGGGCTGGTGCACCGCCTGCGGAGCCGTACGACAAGGGGTGGGGCATGAGACGGGACACTTCGATGCGGCGCGGCACATATGCCGCGGCGGCTGCACGGCGCGGTATATCCACCGCGGCCACCAAGCGCGGCGCCTCTGCTGCGGCGGGCGTCCTAGCGGCGCTGACCGCCCTCCAGGGGGTCCAGGGCGGGCCTGCCGCGGCCGACGACGGCACCCCTGCCGCGGGGCCCGGGGCGCCCGCGACCTGGCAGCCGCAGGGCACGGTGCTGGCGGGCGCGGCCACGACCGCGGACGCGCCCGCGATGAAGCCCGGCGTCACCTATCGCGACACCATCAAGGTCGGCGAGACCCGCATCTACGGCATCACGCTGGACGCCGCGTCCTCCGCCTATGCCTCCGCCTTCGCCCTCCCCGCGCCCGGCACCCGCGTGGCCTATGGCGACGGCATCGAGCTGAAGCTGCAGAGCGCCGACGGTTCCGACTGCGACAGCACCGACGCGCACTTCCGGGACGACGGCGCAGTCCGCCCGGTCGGCAGCGCGGTGGCCCGGCTGATCGGCGTCGACACCTCCTGCCAGGACGCCAACCAGTACACGCTGGCCGTGCACCGCACCAGCGCCGGCGCCTCCGACCCGGGCGCCTGGCCGCTGGAACTGCGCTACGTACTCGAACCGCCGCTCAAGGCCGGCGCCGCGGCCGGGCACGCGCCGGACGCCGGCACGGCATCGCCGACCCCGCTGACCAGCGGCACCCCGCGGCAGGCGACGGGCGGCACGTCGTTCGACACCGCGGCCCCGGTCAAGACCGGCATCTGGAAGGACAAGGTGCTGCCCGGCGAGACCCGCTTCTACAAGGTCCCGGTCGACTGGGGCCAGCAGGCGACCGTCTTCTCGGACTTCTCCAGCGCCCAGGTCACCGACAGCGCCGTCTACGTCGGCTCCGGGGTGCGGCTGACCGCCTACAGCCCGGTGCGCGAACTCATCGACGACGAGGCGCACTCGTACCTGGGCGCCCCGACCTCGGTGCACGAGCAGCTCGCGCCGGTCTCGTACGCCAACCGCGCGGCCGACGACACCGCGGTCTCCCGGGTGCGGTACGCGGGCTGGTACTACTTCGCCGTCACCGTGCACCCGGACGTGGCCAAGGCCGTCAGCGGCGCCGTGCCGGTGACGCTGCGGGTCGACGTCACGGGCGCGGCCCAGGACGCGCCCGCCTACGCCGGGGACCCGAAGGCCGCCGGGATCGGCGTCGACGCGCACGACGTGTCCGCGGCCGACGGGACGCCGCGGTCTGCCGCGTCCTCGTCGTCCGGCAACTCCGCGAGGCGGTTCCTGGGCTTCGCGGCGCTCGGCGCGGGCACGGTGCTGCTGCTGGCGCTTGCGGTCTGGTTCCTGACCGCGCCGCGCCGGGCGGCCACGCCCGACACCGTCACGCGGCAGCTGCCGCCGCAGTCCGGCTTCGGGCCGCCGCCGTCCTGGTGACGGCCTGACCGGCTCGGCCGCCGTCCCGTCACGACGACGCGACGGCGGCCGAACCGGTCAGCCGGAGGTCAGCGCGAGGATGCCGACCGCGAAGCAGATCGCGGCCAGCACGAGGACCGGGATCACCACTTTGGCGGGTGGTCCCGGTTTGTGCGTGCGGGCGGGCAGCGCGGGAGAGGCGGCCGGTCCTTGCGGCGCCGGCTGGAGGTGGGGCTGCGGCTGGGGCTGGGGCTGCGGGTGCGCGGCTGCCGGTGCCGACGTGGGCGTCGGTGCCGGTTCGGGCAGCGGGACGGGTCGGGCCGCCGCGGGGACCGGGACGTCGGTCCTGGTCGCCGGGTGCGGCGCGGGGGCCGGCAGCGGGTAGCCGTTCGTGGGGGACACGTAGCCGGGCTCGGGGGTCCGGCGCGGCGGTGCGGACGGCGCGGGCGGGTGTACTGCCGCGGATAGGGTCCCGGGTCCGCTGCGGTCTGTGCGGTCCGCCGCCGCCGTCAGGGGGCCGTGCGGGCCGAAGCCCTCGGGCAGCGGTCCGATCTGGTCGAAGATCTCCACCGGCTCCTCCCCCGGCGGCGGCTCCGGCAGCATCTCGACGGCGCCCGCCAGCGCCTTGCGCGCCCCTGTGGCGGTACGGAACCGGGCCCGCGGGTCCGGCTGCAGCAGGGCCCCGATGACCTGCCACAGCGACTCCGGCACCCCGGTGGGGGCCGGCGGCACGCCGTCGGCGAGGAAGCGCTGCGCGATGGCCCGGGCGTCCGGCTTCCGGCCGCCCAGCAGATAGAGGGCGACCAGGCCGACGGCGTAGAGGTCCGCGGGTACGTCCGGCTCCGCGCCCATCATCTGCTCCGGCGCGAAATACCCCGGCGTACCGACCACATAATCGGCCCCGGTCAGCCGCGGCTCACCCTTGCGCATGGCGATGCCGAAGTCCGACAGCCGTACGTGCGGGGTGCCGGTGCCGGTCGCCTCCAGCAGGATGTTGGCCGGCTTGATGTCCCGGTGGATGACGCCCTCGGCGTGCACCGCGTGCAGCCCGGACAGCAACTGGTCGACCAGGACGCACACATAGCGCGGCGGCAGCGGCCCGTAGTCGCCGATCAGGTGCGCCAGCGAGCCGCCGTGCACCAGGTCCATGGTGAACAGGACCTTGTCGTCATCGGCCGCCCAGCTCGCCGGGGCCAGCACATGCGGATGGTCGATACGCATCGCCTGTTCGCGGACGAAGCGCAGCAGGGCGTGGGCGTCTCTCTGCTGGAGGACCTTCGCCGCCACATAGCGGCGCCGCCGCTGGTCCCAGGCCCGCCAGACCGCGCCGGCACCGCCGCGCCCGATCGGGTCGACCAGCTCGTAACGGCCGGCGAAGACCTCACCCATGGCGTACCGCTCTCCCCCTGCTTGCTGTCCTGTCAGTCCCGGTGCGACTCGTAGTGGGCGACGGCCTCACTGGTGCGCCCGGCGCCGTACACACGAAGGAACTCTGCCAGGTGGGGATGGGTCGGCGCGAGGGAGTGGGCCGCCTGCTCGATCTCCTCGGCCGACGCGACCGACCGCAGCACCTCCTGGATGCCCCGCACCACCTGCCGCGGCGCAGCCCCGTCCGCGGCGACCGAATGCGTCGTCGTGCCGAGCACGGAGAAGCCCGCCGACTCGCGGATCTCGTCCATCCTGGCCGCGGCCTCCATCGCCCCTGTCCGCCCGTCCGCCACCTGCACGGACAGCTCCTGCAGCGCCTGGAGCCGCTGCACCACCGCCGGATTCCCGATCTTGGCCCGCTGCCCGCTCTTGAGCTGCGACAGCATCGGCGCGGACAGCCCGAGCACTGCCGCCAGCCGCGCCTGGTTGAGCCCCAGATCCCCGATCAGCCGCTGGAACAGTTCCCCCAGCGGCTCCCCGTACCACCCCCGCTGCAACTCCCTGGCCTCGACCGCCCGAGCCACGGCGTCCTGCCCCGAGCCGTCCATCACCGCTCCCCATTTGCGCCTGCGAATCCGCAAACCATCCTAGGCGGGCCGTATCCCGTTTCAGCCCACCCCACCCGACCCGGTACGCTGTTTCCGACGCGGGGCCTTAGCTCAGTTGGTAGAGCGCTGCCTTTGCAAGGCAGATGTCAGGAGTTCGAATCTCCTAGGCTCCACAAGGATTTACGCAGGTCAGCGGCCCTCTCGCCCGGTTCGGGTGAGGGGGCCGCCGACGTGCGGTACGCATTTAGTACACATGAGGCCGCGGTCCGTTCCCGGGGCCGTCGGCCCGGCGGCGGGCTCCCGCCCCGTGCGCCCGGCCCTGTCCGCTATGGCTATGGCTCTCTCCATGGTCAGGACGCACAAGTCGAGGACGAGCCAGGGCGTACGGTGATGGCGTGGCAAAGGAAGATCTGGGGCGGACGCTGCGGCGGTTGCGTCGCTTGGCCGATCTCACGCAGGAAGAGCTGGCAGAGCGTTCGAACGTCTCCGTGGACGTGATCCGTCAGCTCGAACAGGGACGGAAGCATTCCGCGCGGCTTCCGACTCTCCACGCGCTGGCCAACGGTCTGGGTGTGGAGCTGACCACGCTCCTCGGTGATCCGCCGGCCGTCGCCTCGGGCGAGACCGACGGACCGCGTTTCGTCGCCGTACGCCGTGCGCTCGTGCCTGTATTGTGGGGTCCGCCGCCGTCCCCCACCGGTCCGGACTTCTCCCTGAGCCGCCTGCGGGATCGGATCGCGGACGCGTGGACGCAGTATCACGCGGCCGAGTTCGACGCCGTGATGGAGGCCCTCCCTGCCCTGATCTCGCAAGCCCGTTCCGCCTCGGTCTCCGGTGGCGACGACGACCGTCAGGCCGGGTTCGCGGCGCTTGGCAAGGCATTGCAACTGGGTGGACACGTCGCCGTTCGCATGGGCAAGACGGACTTGGCGCTGACAAGTCTCGAGCGTGCGATAAGCGCTGCCGAGCAGTCCTCCGATCCGCTGCTCGTGCCGATGATCGTCAACTCGATGGCGTGGACCTACCAGCGGCAGGGCCGTTTGGAGGACGCACTGGGGATCGCGCTCGGGGCCGCCGGCCGCATGGAGAAAGCCGGTCACACGGCCACGGCCGACGGGCTCAAGGTGTGGGGCGCACTGACCATGAGCGCCGCCACGTCCGCCGCGAGAAGCGGCGACTACGACCGGGCGGAAGCGATGATGGAAACGGCCGAGAGGGAGGCCGCCCGGGTCTCCAAGCTGCCCGACGGCAGCGACAACCGCATGATCAGCGTCTTCAGCCCGTCGTCGGTTCGCATCGAACGCGTCCGCCTGGCAGTCCAGTACGGGCACGCAACCGACGCTTTGGCTCTGGCCAAGGGCATGCGCCTGTCCAAGGACACACCTCCCTCCTGGCGGACCTGGCTCCTCCTCGACGTCGCCCGAGCGCACTCGGACATCGGGGACGCGTCCGGGGCCGTCAAGACCCTGGAATCCCTGCGCCGCGTCGCGCCCACCTGGATGCAGCACCACACCTTGGCTGTCGCCATCGTGCGCGACCTGTGGGCGCTCCCCAACCACCCGTCGGGCCTGCGGTCGTTGGCGGAGTTCCTGGGCATCGCCGATTAGCGTCGCCAAAGTGGGACGCTCCGTCACTGTCATCGCACTCAGCGCTCCGTAAGTCTGGCTCGTAGGGCCCCGGCGACCTGGCTCGCGACTCCGGGGAATGGCCGACGCCGCGAAGGAGCGCTGACGTGAAGGATCTTGCCCGCCATCTGTTCGGTTACCGGGGTGCCGTGTGATGCCCCCTGTCGGGCCGCCTGCTCCGGCCGAGAGCCGTCCCTTTGTGGAGAGGGCGTGGCCGCCCGCGCCCCTGTCGCCTGGAAGGGCCCGGCAGTTGCTGGCCTGCCACCTGGTCGCCTGGGGTCTGCCGGGCCTGGTGGACACGGCCGGGCTGGTCGTCTCGGAGCTGGTGACCAACGCGTTGACCCACGGGTGCCCGGACGGACATGTGCTCCGCACGAAGTTCGAGCCGGTGGAGGGCGGTGTGCGGATTGAGGTGCACGACGCCGGGCCGGGCAAGCCCGAGCGCAGCGAGGCGCCGGCAGACGCGGAGTCCGGGCGCGGCCTCGACCTGGTCGACGTCCTTACCGGCGGGGACTGGGGAGTGAGCGACCGGAACGGTGTCGGCAAGACGGTGTGGGCAGTGTGCCTGAGTACGGGTGTTGCGGGGGCGGACGAATGACGTTTCCTGCCACCACGTCGGCGCCACGCCGGTGGGAGATCGTCGCCACCGACGGTCGGGCGGTATCGGGGCGACTGCCGTCGTGGGCGCAGGAGGACCCCAGCCGGACGGACGTCGATCCCGAGCGGTTGCAGATCGTGGTGGCCGACGTGGTCCACGAGGCGTCCTTCGGCGGCTATTGGGCGCGGGTGTGCCCCGCAGGCGTTGACCCCGGCCAGGACTCGGTGATCCTCGCCGCGCACCTCCAGCTCTCCCCGCACGCGGACGACGCGCAGGCGCGTGAACCGGCGGTCCATGTCCACCTCGCCCAGGATGTGTGGATCAAGGACCTCAGCCCCGACGCGGTCACGAACCTGGCGGAGACGCTCCACGACTTCGCCGACCTGCTCACCGGCCGGGTCGCGCCCGGTCTGGCCGCCGCTCGCGCCGAGTGGACGAACGGCCCCCGGACGGCGCCACCGATCCCGAACGCCGCTCGCCCGGGCCCAAGTTCCCGCAAGCGCCCCCGCAGGCTTCACCAGGAGCCCGAAGCGGTGACCTGGGCGCGTGAGAAAGCGGGACTGACCAAACGTGCCCTGGCCCAGTCGGTCGGCATCTCCGAGCAACTGATGAACGAAGTCGAATCAGGCTGGCGCAGTGCCACGCCCGCCAACCTCGCCAAGATCGCCCGAGCCCTCAACTGCCCCGTCGTCGTCCTGGAGCGTACACACGAGACGCACGCGCACGGCAGGACAACAGCATGACGGACGGGACGGCGGCGTACGCCGGACAACTGCGGAACCTGGAGGCGCAGGCCTTCCGTACGCGCAGTGCCCTCGCCGACTTCGGCGAGTTGCCGGCGGCCATGAACGAACGCCAGCACACAGCGACTGGAAGTATCGACCCCTACGCCAACGGCACCTCGGGAGACCGCACCGTCCGGCAGCGGCTCGACGCGATCGAACAGATGCTGTTCGTCCTCGCCCGTGCCCAGGGCGGCGACCCCACTGCCGCAGGTTGACCGCACCGAATCCCACCTCGCTGGCGTTTGATACACGTTCTCCACATCTCAGGTCGCAGCTTCTTCCAGGGCCGTCAGCTCGGCGGCGGCCTCCTGCGCCTTGCGTTCGGCCTTCTCCGCTTTGGCCCTTGCCTTGGCCAGGACGCGGGCGCGGCGTTTGTGCATCTTCTCGGAGACTTCGTCGAGGCGGTCGGGGAACAGGTGGCCGTAGACGTCCAGGGTCATGGTGGCGGACTTGTGGCCGAGCATGGTCTGGACGACGTTGATGTCGGCGCCGCTGGCGATGGCGAGCGAGGCGGCGGTGTGGCGGAGCTTGTGGGGGGTGACGCCGAGGTCGCGGAGGCCGGCCGCTGTGACGGCGGGGTCGAATACCCGGCGGACGAAGTTTGTTGCGCGCAGGGCGCCCCCCTGGGGGCCGGTGAAGAGGAGTTCGTCGGGGGCGCCCTGCGATGTGCGGCTCCAGTTCATCGACGAGGAAGGCGCTCAGGGGCACGGAGCGGCGCTCGTGGTTCTTGGGGGTGTCCAGGTAGAGCGTGCCGCGGTCGAGACCGAACGCCTCGGTGATGTGTGCGCGGCGGGTCGTGAGGTCGACACGGCCGACCTTGAGGGCGGAGGCTTCGCCCCAGCGCAGCCCGGTGTAGGCGAGCAGCAGGATGAAGGCGCGGTATTCGGCGGCGGCATCGGCGAGGGCTTCGACTTGGACCTCGTCCAGGTACACATGGTCGGCGGGCTTGATGGCGGGGAGCGGCACTCCGGTGGCCGGGTTGAAGGCGAGGCGGCGGGACTTGACGGCGAAGCCGAGGACGCGGCTGAGGACGACGTAGGTCTTGCGGATCGAGCGTGCCGCCTGCGGGCGTCCGTTGGTCGTCGTCCCCGCTGCCAGTTCGGTCAGCCATCCGGCGATGTCGTCGTACTGGATCCTGTCCACAGGCGTGGATCCCCACCTGGGGACAACGTGCGTATCGAGCGCGATCCGGTAGCGGGCCCGGCTGGAGCGCTTCAAGTGGAGCTGGCTCTCGAACCACGACTCGGCGACCACAGCGAACGGCACGCGGCCGGCGGCGGGATCGCGGTACGTACCGTCCCCGAGCCTGGCCTGGAGCTGGGAGCGGTAGTCCTCCGCCTTCACCTTGAGCGCGAGCGTCTTTGCCTTCGGTTTGCCGTCGGGTCCGTACCAGCGCACCCGCCACCTGCCGGGCGGGGTGCGACCGGCCTGCCTGGCCCTGGCGGCGCTCTGCCGGTAGTCGGCGTGGTCGGCACGGTCCTCTATCCAGACGCGTGCCATCAGGCACCGGCCGGGTGGCGCAGGGTTTTCCCTATGAACAAGTGGTGCTGCTCCTTTTGTCTTTGGTTCACGAGCTTGGTGTAGGTACCCGTCACTGGCTGCATTGAACATTTTTGCAGGGTGATTTTCTGTGGCGAGTGACCTCGGCCGCAGTGCTCGGAGTTTCCTCGCGACCATTTCATTGCTGTCGTTTTGTGGCGGCGTGTTCGGTGATAGCTTCCCGAGCTGGGGAGTCCTGGGTCGGCGTTGTGCCTGGTCGGTGAGTTGGAGTCCTGTACGTTACCTCTGGTCCGGCCGCCGGTCGGCATCCTTCACGATATTTCAGAGCCAAGTGCCGAATTATTTGGTCGGCGGCCTTTCTGCTTCTACGGTTGTGTCCTTCCCGGTCGCTCGTGGCCGGGTTCCGTGACGGCCGCCGGCCGGCGGAGGAGAAAGCGAGAAGGATTGCAGAAGGCGAAGAATGATGTCGCAGGGGTGCGGCGTGCGCTGGCGACTCCGGTGGAGGTGTCGGAGTACCTGGGTGTGCCGGTGGCCACGCTCTACCAGTGGCGGCACCGGGGCATCGGACCGAAGGTCCACAAGCTCGGGCGTCACCTGCGCTACCGCTGGACGGAGGTGGAGGCGTGGGTGGACCGGCAGGAGGTCGGAGAGGCGGCGTGAGCCTCGTCGGTGGGCGAGGTACGGCTTTCCTGCGGGTGCCCGGGGGCGACCGGCCCTTCGTGGGCCATTCGGCGAACGACCAGGTGGGACAGGCGGTTCAGCCCGCCTCCCCCCTTCGAGGAGTAGTGATGCATGCACGGTAGGACCCCAGGCGTCGAGGGCGTATCCCCGAAGCAGGCATGGCCGCCGGTTGCGGTACCGGGTGAGCCGGGATGCGTGACCAGCGGACCACTGGCCGAGGTGAGCGGACCGGTCCGCGAACCGTCCGTTGTCCGGCGGACCGCAGACAGAGCGGGCGAAGTGTCCGCCGGATCGGTCCGGGGGACCAGCGGTGACCGGTCCCCTGACGAGTCCGTCGGTCCCGCCGCGGACCGGACCATGAGCGGGCGGTCCGGGGACCAGCCCACCGGTGAATGGCCAGCGGGCGGACCGGACCGGGAGGCGGACCAGTCATGGTCCCCGCAGGCCAAGGCCCCCGGGACAGCGGACCAGGGTGGTCCGGCGCCCGAAGGCCCGACCGGAACTTCCGGTCAGCGGACCGGAAGCGGCGCCCCCGGCCGACCAGCGGGACCAGACCCCGCCTCGCCGGACCAGACGAGCGGACCAAGCGGACCGGACCGCGGACCGGCGGACCAAGTTGGCGGACCGGACGAGCTGCGGACCGGATCGGCGGACCAACGTCAGCCTGGTCCCGGAGCAGGGGACCAGGCTGACGCGGACCACCGGCTGGGTGAGGGTTCCGGACTGCTGGACGAACTCCGTTCCGCCGTAACCCGATACGTGGTCCCGCCGAGTGCGGAGGCGTTGGACGCGATCACGTTGTGGATCGCGGCGACGCATCTGCAGCCGGCGTGGCAGCACGCGCCGCGATTGGCAATCGTGGCGCCGACGAAGGCGTGCGGGAAGTCGCGACTGCTTGACGTGCTCCTGGAGACGGTCCATAGCCCGTTCATCACGGTGAACTCGTCGCCGTCGGCGATCTTCCGGTCGATCACCGAGAGACCGCCGACGCTGCTGGTGGACGAGGCCGACACGATCTTCGGCAGCGCCAAGGTGGCGGAGAAGAACGAGGAGATGCGCGGTCTGCTCAACGCCGGCCACCAGCGCAACCGCCCGACTACCCGTGTTACGGGGCCGGAGCACAGGCCGGTGAAGTTCCCGACGTTCGCGATGGCAGCGATCGCGGGGATCGGTGACCTGCCCGACACGATCATGGACCGGGCCGTCATCATCCGCATGCGCAAACGTCTGGAGACCGAGCACGTCGATGACTTCCGCACCCGCACCGCCATCCCGTTCCTGCACGCAGTGCGGGACCGGCTGGCGGACTGGCTGGCATCCCGGCTGGAGGAGGCGGCGGACCTGGTCCCGGCCATGCCGGTGCGGGACCGGACGGCCGATACGTGGGAGCCGCTGGTCGCGGTCGCCGACCTGGCAGGAGGTGCGTGGCCGCAGCGGGCACGCAACGCATGCCGGGTGATGGCCGAGCGGGAGAAGGGCAACGAGCAGGACCGGGGCGCCAAGGTCCGTATCCTGGCCGACATCCGATCCGCGTTCGCCTCCCAGGGGCACCCGGCGCTGCTGGCCACCGAGGAAATCCTGGAGACGCTGAACGCCGACCCCGAAGCCCCCTGGCACGAACAGGGGCCGACCGGACTGACTGCCCGCAAGCTCCAGATACTGCTGGCGGACTACGAGATCCACCCCGCCAACCGCCGCTTCACCGGCGGCATGCAGCGCCGCGGCTATGCGCGGGCGGACTTCACCGACGCCTGGAACCGCTACTGCCCCCAGCCCGAACCAGCCGCTGAACCCGAGCCGTCCCTTCCCGCCGCCCCCGCCGTCGAGGTGGCGCACGCGCCGGTGGTCCGTGCGGGCCGGCCTGTGCCGGTTGCCGGGCCGAGGCCAGCGGGTCCGGGTCGGCCGCTACCACTGCTGCCGACGCCAGGTACGGGTCCGCGCCGCTGACTGGCGGCCGACCCTCCTCGACCCGCATCACCCGTCCCGTCGCAGGTCAGCGCGGGACGGGTGGCCCGGCCGTGACGGGTCGACCCGTACCACGACCGTGACCCGTACCTGCCCTGACCAGCCCTGCAACGGGTGGGACACGTCGCTGACCGTCAACCCATCGGCCCGACCGAGACGAGCAAGATATAGCGAGAGCATTGCTCTCGCAGGCACCCGCGAGCGGGAGCAAGTTATCGGCGAAGCTACTCTTCGCCGCCGGCGAAGAGTAGCTTCGCCAGGTCCCGCCCCGGGGGTGGCGGGACCGGACCTCCAAAGGTCCCTGGGGCCGAGCGACATCTGACCGTCCCTGTGTCCCGCCAGCTCGCGAAGCGACCTTTCCCGTCGTCCGACCGACGCGATGCATCCGTCGCGCCACTCACCCCGTATCGCAAAGCGACTAGTTTTCAGTATCACTTCCTGAGGAGTTCCTTGCCCCTGTCCAACATCCGCCTCGACGTCGTCACCCTTCTGTGCGACGCGGACTTCCGTCGGCTCCCCGACACCAACAGGTGGTCCCACCTCGACGGCCGGCCCTTCACGAAGGCCGAGCAGACCCTCGCCTTCAGCGCCACCCGCGAGGAGTTCGAGATCGCTGCTGATCAGATCAACCGCGAATTCGACTACCGCCGCGAGTACGAGGAAGCCGTCGAGGCCCTGCCTCAGCTGCTGCTCCCTTACTTCGCCCAACTCCCGGACAGCTCCACGGTCAGCGACGTCCTCCCGCTGATGAGCGACCAGGACCGCGCCGAATACAACCGGCTCCGCGACATCCTCGCCCCCGACGGCTACCTCAACGCCCCGACCGACGAGTAGTACGCCGCTGCCTGCCGGGTGCCCTTGGACGCCCGGCAGGCGCGGGACCAACCCGCGACAACGAAATGCCCATGTAGGCGTAGCGAGCCCGCCAGGTTGATGACGACACGGACTGCGCTCGCGTCAGTCGATCCAGCTCTGAAGTTGCGAGCCCTCCAGGGCTGATGACGACGACGCCATTGCGCCTCCAGGCGCTCCGCGCGCTCACGTTGCGAGCCCTCCAGGGCTGATGACGACCCGAGGGTAAAATTGCAGGTCACAGGACCGGGCACTGCCGTATGCGAGCCCCCGTTTGCGGCAGCCGTCCGATACTGCATCACCACAGGTCAGAGCGTCACAGGATGTCACCTGGGCCGCCGAGGGAGACGCCGAGGGTTGCGGTTTCGATCATGTCGGGGGACCGGACAGTGTAGGTGACGATGCTGTCGTAGTCCGGCTCGATGACCGCCTTGAGGGCGGCCGTCAGCGCGCGGTACTGGGCCGCCGACAGCTCTCCCTGGAAGACGCTGCGCTGGGTCCAATGGAGATACTTGCGACAGGTCTTCAAAACCTTGGGGTTGCGTTCGACTGCCGTGTCGTAGACGAGGATGACGAAGATGGCCGGTCACCACCAGGGGTGGAACGGCTTGTAGGGCTTGTCCTCCAGGCACATGCGGACCAGTTTCAGGGCTTCCAGATGGATCAGTTCCTCGTAGCTGACCTTGCGCTTCAGCGTGCGGTGCTGGACTGTCGTGGACAGTTCCTCGCGGACGAGGGCGGCGACCTTTTTGCGGCCGTCTTTGCTGAGAGACGCCCGGCCGATGTCGGTCTCGAAGTCGCTGGGCCGTAGGGCCTTCTGGTGGGCGGTGCGCTTGAGGAGGCGTTCTGCGAAGAGGGGCTTGAAGGGCTCGGCCAGATCCAGGGCGAGGGTGTTGCGGCGGCGGTCGGTGTCGGCGTGGAGGAAGCCGATGGCCGGGTGCAGCGGGGTGCTGCGCAGGGCGGTGAGGACGCGGGCGTAGACGAGTGAGTTGAGGTAGCTGACGAAGGCGTTGCCGGCGTTCGTCGGCGGACGGCGTGTACGTCCGTTGAGCCGGAGCCAGGCGGGGAGTTGCGTGTCGAGGACCGCCCAGGCAGTACGGCGGAAGTTGCCCTCCTGGCCCATGATCGCGTCGCTGTCCTCGCAACCGGGCAGTGCGGTTCGCAGCGATTGCAGGGCCGGGTCGAGAAGGTCGGTGTCCAGTGCCCAGCGCAGGTTCTCCGCGGTGGTCAGGACGAGCGCGCGGCCGATCGCCGTGCGGCGCTCCGCGTTGCCCGTGATCTCGACCTGGCGGCGGACAACAGCAGCCGAGGCCATCGACTCGGCCGGGCTGAAGTGGCCCGCGTGGTTGCCGTAGTGGTCGAGAACGTGCAGAGACACATTGTTGCGGCTGAGCAGCGACAGGACGGAGGTGTTGACGTCGACGTGGTCGAAGGCGATCAGGTCGCGGATGTCGGTGATGGGAATGCGGACCGGACTGCCGTCGGGGCGCTCGACGCGGATGCTGTTATCCTCGCGCCGGATGCGGCAGGGTTCGGTCAGCCAGTAGGTGCGGCCGACTGCGGCCATCATTCTCCCCAGCAGTAGTCGAGGTAGGAACATCCGCGGCAGCCGGAGCGGAGCAACCGTGGTGGCGGTGAGGGAGCGGCGATGACGGCACGGGCATCGTCCTCGGCGGCCTCTGCGGCGATACGCGCCTCGTCGTCCCAGGCCACGTCGACGGTGCGGCGGACCAGCGGGTAGTGGACGATGCCGCCTCGGACGGCGATGCCTCTGCGTTCCAGCAGCAAGCAGTAGTGGCGGACCTGGGCGGAGTGGGCCGGCGCGGGAGCGCGGGAGGACTTGGTCTCGTGGACGACGGCGCCGGTTGTGACCCAGTCGATCTTGGCTTCGCCGAGGTCGACATCCCGGCGCCGGGCGAAGGTCGTCTCATCCACCACCTCGCCGAAGGCGACCAGATCGCTGCGCTGCTCGGGGCGATAGCCGCGGGCGTAGAGCCAGAGCTGTCGCGGGCAGTGGACCAGGTACTTGATGTGGACGCCACCGACCGCCGTCCCGTCATCCGCGGGGATGGGGTTCAGTTCGCTCACAGGATGGTCTCCTGCTGCTCTGGCGGTCGCAGGCCTAGCACGTTGTCGTACTCGCCGTCGATCAGATGAACCCGCAGGTGCTGGTCGTACGAGGCGTTGTAGGAGCGGAGCTGCCGATACCGCAGGGGGATGAGGAAGCCGGTGGCGAGCAGGAGATCACCGGTCCTGCGATTGGCAAGGGCGCGATATTCGTCGACGTCGTCGCGGTGCAGCACCTCGACGCTATCGAATTTCTCGCTGAGGGCCTTGGCGAACTCGCCCCGGTCGTGGAAAGGGTCGGTGAAGGTGAGGAATTCGGCGGTGAAGGCGTCTCGGGCCTCCCTCGCGCGGTCGGCCCACTCCCTGCCCCACACTGTGTCGTAAGCGAGGGTCAGCAGCAGGTTGATGTCCTGCTCGCTGAGGGTGTCGGTTCCGCTGGCCCCGAGTGCCTTGAGCGCGGACCAGGAGGCGGCGACCGCGCCCTCGTCGTAGGGTTTGTGGCCTTCGGTGCGGTGTACCCGGAATTCGACGGGCCCTTCGGGGTGGTGGCCGCGGCGGTTGACGCGGCCCGCGCGTTGGGCGATGGCCTCGATGGGCGCGTTCTCCACGGCGCCGCGGTCGAAGTCGAGTTGGAGGGAGACCTCCACGGTCTGGGTCGCGACGACGAGACCGCCGCGCCGCCCGTCCTCGTCCGGCCGGCGCTCGGGGTGGCGCAGCAGCAGCGCCCGTTCGATGGCGGCGCGGTCCCGGTTCTTGAAGCGGGAGTGGAGCAGCAGCGCCGCGTGCGGGTCGCCGTTGCCTGCGTCGTGGGCGTCGCCGGCGACCTGCTGGAAGAGCTCTTGGGCGGCGGTGACGCGGTTGGTGATGGCCAGGACGCTGTGGCCGTCGTGCAGCCAGCCGCGCAGCCGGTCGACGCTCGCGGGGGTGTCCAGCGGCTCGTCGTCCAGGACGAGGCGGTGCCGGACGGGGCTTGTGCCCTGTGGCGCCTGGTGCAGCGTGACGGGCTGCTCCACACTCTCCTGGATGATTCGGGTCATGACGTCGGAGAGGGTCGCGGACAGGACGGCGAAGCGGCTGCCGAGCCGCTCCCACAGCCGCATCGCCGCGCACAGCCGTCCGAAGGTGTCCGGATCGTAGGCGTGCAGCTCGTCCAGGACGAAGAGTGCGTTGGCCTGCTCGAGGAGGACGGAGGAGTAGGCGGGGCCGGCGATGGCGCCGCTGAGGAGCTGGTGGGGCGTCGCCACCCTGAGGCGCTGGGTGAACAGCCGCATCGCTCCCGCCTCCGCCCGGGCCTTGCGGGCCTGCGCGGCGGTGGGCTCGCTGTGGGGTGTTCCGGCGGCACAGTCGTCAGCGAGCGCCTCGGTGAGCAGGGTCTGGGCGACCGTGCCGTGCAGCAAGCCGATGTCGGCCCGCCGGTCACCCGGAGCCGGTACGAGGTCGTCGGCCAGGCGGCGACGGGTCGCGTTGAGCGAGGCCCGGTACGGCAGGGTCCACACCACGCGCGGCCGGCCGGGCATCGTGCGCAGCTGCGCCGCGGCCCAGGCGAGCCCGGCCTCGGTCTTGCCGCTGCCGGTCGGCGCCACGAGTACGAGGTGGCCGCCGGTGGCCGCGGATCGCCGTTGGTGGGGATAGGGCTCGTACGGCAGGCGTTCCAGGTAGTCGGGCAGCAGCGGCATGTGGGTCTGGAGGCTCTCGTGCGCGGACCCGGAGTGGTCGGCGAGGGTGAGCGCGCCCTGTGCCAGGACGGCGAGCAGGCCTTGGTGTGGCTTGGCGGGGTGCCGCCAGGTGTCCAGGAGTAGATCCAGCAGGTCGTGGGACCGTTGGGCCAGGGGCGGGGCGCCCGGCACGGTCGACGGCGGGTCCAGACCGAGGAAGCCGCTGAACCAGGCGAGCAGTTCGCGGTGCAGAAGACGTGGGACCTGCACGACGGCCTCGTCAGGGGCGGCTCCGGGCGTGGTGCCGAACGCCTCCTCCCATTTCGTCTTCTCGTTGTACTGCTGGGACAGCGCGGGCTTGCCTCCGTACCCCGAGGAGGAGGCGTGCAGGGCGCGGTGGTGCGTCGCCACCAGGGTGGCCACCATCAGGCGGTCCTCGGCGGTCCACCCGGCTGCCCCGGCGAGCAGGTCGACGTACGCGAGCGACAGCACTTCGTGCCGTTCGCCCCACGGCGTGCCGCCCGGTTCGACCTGGCGCTGGAACCCTTCCGCGATCTTGCCCGCGTCGTGAAGGAGGGCCGCCCGCCGGACCCTTGGCCAGAACGCCGGTTCGGTGGCCAGGATGCCCGCATGTGCCAGGCGTTCCTCGATCTGGGTCACTGCGTGGTGGACGGTGCGGGAATGGGTGGTGAGGCGTTCCCGGTCGTCCACCGGCCTGGACTTCGCTCGGATGTCGTCCAGCGAGGTCCGCCGCGGGGCGGCGGTGGTCACGGGGCCAGCAGCCACAAGGCTCTCCCCTTCTCGGCGCTCGGGAAAGTCCCGTCGTCGTAGTCGGCGTCGAGGTAGGCGTTGCGTACGGTGTGGGGGCCGGCCGGGATGTCGCACCACAAGTAGTCGGTCCAGGTTGAGGTCATCCGGTCGATCGACACCGACGCCGCCATCCTGTGGAGGAGTGCGGACGGCACGTCGTGACCGGAAGCCGGTGCCACAGCGTGTCCGACGGCGGCCTTTTCGACCCGCTCCAGACTGACCTGCACCCGGTTCTCGACGTGCAGGAGGTCCTGCGAGCGGCCCAGGCGCAGGGGCCAGCGTGGTCGCCGGAAGGCCCGTGCGATTCGGTCGCCCTCCTCGCCCGGCAGCCACACCGTCAGGTGTACGCCCGCCAGGAAGGGGCGGTTGCGAAGCGTTGTCCCCCCTTTGCCGGAACGCACTCTCCCGGACACGGCCGGGTTGAGGCCGGTCGCATCAATGGGGTGGTAGGTCTCGGCGTCCAGCCCGTCGCCTTCGGACCACGCGGCCATACCGAAGGCCAGCGGCTCGGCCGGCTCGCCCGTGGCGGCGGCGAGCAGGCCGCGTACGGTCGAGGGCGGCGGCACCGGAAGGCCCCGAGTGAGGCCGGGGAAGAACGGGTCGCGGAAGGAAGCCACGGGAGCGTAGAGCTCCAGCCGCCAGGCGGGCAGCGGTTCGTCGTGCGGCACGGCGTTCACCTGACGGGGTCGTCGAACCAGGCGTCGAGCGCCGGGGACTGCATCTCGGCCGCCAGGCCGCGCAGAATCGCGCGAGGGTGGTCGATGACGATGGTCTTCTCTGCGATTTCCTGCTTGCACTCTGCCTCGAATGCCTCGCGCAGGTCGTCGCGGAATCCGGGACGCCAACCGACGCGGACCGGTGCCTCCCATTCCCCGTCCCAGGCGGCGAGTTCCTTCCGTAGAACGTCACCGCGCACCCGCAGCCCCGTTTCCTCATCGCCGCCGATGACGTTGGCGAGAGGATTGATCCCGCCCTTGAAAGGCACCAGAACGATCACCGAGGGGACGCGGTCGCCGTAGTGCAGCGCCTGCTTGGCCCCTCCGCTGAGGTGCGCGAGTGATTCGAGCAGCAGCGCCGCCCGCCGCCTGCGCTCCTCGATCGGCAGCCGGACGGCGGCCTGCCCGCGGAACTCCGTGGCTGTGGCGCCCACTGCCGCTGCTTCGGCGACCTGGAGGGCCTGCTCCTTGGTCAGGTAGTTGGGCCGGCCCACACCGCCGGCATCCGGCAGCGTGAAGGTGCCGATCCGCGGCAGGTCGACAAGGAACGGGGCCGCGAGGTCGGCGCTGTAGAACTCATGCCCGTGCAGGACGGGTTCGCTCACCCCGCGGGACATCACACCGAAGTCCTCGGTGGGATAGACCGGGGCTACCGACAGCAGAGTGCCCAGCATGAACGGACTGTCGCGCAGCGTGGTCGCGGAGTCGTCCTTCTTCGCGCCTGCCCGCATGTAGCCGAACAGGTCGTCGTCCGCGTACGCGATCGGATCCGCCTCGGTGTTGGCCTTCTGCGCCCGATTCTGCGCCTTGCCCACACGGGTCACGGGAGAAGGCTTCGACCCCTGCTCCACCATGCCGTCCCGGATCCAGCGGCGTACCGCCTGAGCGGAGACGTACGGGTGCCGCCGACCGCGGACGTTCGCGTACTTCACCCGCACGGTCGTGTCCTCACTGCGGCCGTTGTTGGGGGCGCCCGCTTCCACCGCGATCAGCATCTTGCCTGCCAGGTACGCCATCAGGCCCCTCCGAAGTAGTAGTCGTCATCCGTGGCGAGGAGGGGCTGCTGCACCAGCTGTTCGACCTGCTCGCGCTCCTTCGGGTCCTCCGGCGGACTGCTGACCGCGATGCCGCGCTGATCGAGCATGCGCAGCACCTCCGCCGCCAGCAGCATCCGCTGCTCCCAGGCCCGGGGCCGCTGCTGAACGAAGGGCCGCCACGCATCGGGACCGACCCCCGCCGTGCGGCCGTCGAGCTTCAGACGGAAGCTCGCCTGGTAGAGCAGGCCGCCCAGCCGGTAACCACTGAGGCCGGCATTGCGGTACTCGGCCAGCCGGCCACGAGGGCTTCCGCTCCCGTGCTCGATCCAGTCGGTGATCAGAGTTGCCACCCCGGTCAGGTCCGGCTCCACGCCGTACACCTCTTTCTCGTATGCGAAGGCCAGCCGTGTCAGAGAGGCCCGGTCCTGTCGCGTCCAGCGCTCGGTGTCCCAGAGCAGGTGGTGGAGCTGCCGCAGCAGGGACCGTCCCCGCCCGTCCTCGGCCTCGAACAGCAGCCGGGCCGCCTCGCCCTGGCCGCTGACGGTCAACCGCCCGTCTTTCTCCCGCTGGGTGAGGGCCAGCTCCAACAGACGCCAGCCACGCCTCAGCGGCGCATTGCCGTCGACGGTCGCCAGAAACGCGGGAACCGCCCGGCGGGTACGTGTCACCCGCAGCCACGGCTCCTGGTTGTCGTTCTTGAAGCTCCACAGCGTCGTCGCCGACAAACCGGAGCCCACGGTGCGCAGCGCCCGTAGTGCCACCAGCTCCGGGCGCCCGCCCGCGCTCGAACCCGAGAATCCGGCGTGAATGATGCGCCGGGCACGCTTCACGTTCTGCGCGGCGAACTCCCTCTCGGCCTGCGGGCGCTCGCACGACAGCACCGTCGCCGATCCGGCCGTGACCCACGAGCCGTACGGAAGCGCCCACATCGCGATCCGGCAGCCACGGCAGACCGGCCAGCCACGGACCCCTGGCGGCAGGGTGTTGAGCGCCTTGTTGGTGTCGAACATGGGCAGGGTGGACTTGGCCCACACCGTCTTCGCGGGCGTTCCGCAGAAGGTGCACGGCATCGCTGTCCCCGTCGCCTCGTCCGGTACGAACATCACCGCCAGGGCTTCCCCCAAGACCGACCTGTCGCGGGTGCGGCCGGCATGGGTCACCTTAGAGTTCGGGTAGAGCGCGAAGAGGACTTTCCACCAGTCGTAGCGGGCGTCCGTCTTGTCAGCGACCGCCGCCCGTGCGGCGTCATCGCCGATGGTCCGTGCGACCTCGTCCAGGTCGGCGGTGGTCACCTCACCGGGATGTCTCCTGTCGGCCATCACGGCGACGGCCCACGCACCGGCGCGCTGCAGCGGATGACCCGTCGCGGTCAGCACGTCCAGCCGCTCCGTGACGGCGGCTCCGGCATTCACCTGATCCACCCGAACCCTTGAAGAGTGTCGAGGCCAAGACCCCAGGACCGGATCGCCTCCACGAAGCGGGGATCCGCGTCCAGTTCGACGCGCACCTGGGCGCCGATTCGAGGTGCTCCCCGTACCATGAAGCGGCGCCTGGGCCCAGCGTCCAGGACGCGCAGGCCGCTCGGCGCGGGCAGGCCGAGTACGTCGGCCTTGTGGGCGAGGTTGTGCACCAGCCGTTCGACGAAGTGCTCGTCGCCAGGGAGCAGGTCGCGGCCCTCATGGCGAATGACCACGGGAGTGGCCGTTGCCAACTCCGCTCCGCCGGCAGCTTTCGTCGGGACGCCGATGTCAACGGTGAATCCTCGTATCCGAAGGCATACGGGTCCCCACATGATCTCGGTCCGTGCCGCCAGAGCCGCTACCAACGCCGACGCGATCTCCGGCACCGGGGAACCGAACCACACCGAGCCCTCCTGGGAAGTGGTGTACACCCCCTTCTTGGGCCGCGCGCCTTTGAACTGCGGACTGGTCAGCCCGATCGGCTTGAGCGGGTGACCCCGCCAACCCTCGTCGTGCAATGACTGGGCCAAGGCCGCGTCGTGCTCGCCGAGCAGCGCGTACACGACTGCTCTCGCCGGACCGTGTACGTCCTCCCAGCGAAGGCTGGGAGCATCCGTGGTGACGTCCACCTTCACCCGCATGGCGGCCACCCGCCACTTGCGGGCGCAGACGCGAAAGAGCCGACTGCAACTGTCATGGGAGGCAGGGTAGTTGAGAGGAGGCGATGAGATGATAATTTCTTCATGTATGTCATGAAAGTAGCCACTATGCGGTAGAAGTTGCTCAGACGTAGGTGGCGCTCGGGATGGTGCGTGGATGCCCAGAAGCAAGCTAGCGATGACCACTGACACTCGGGTGTGGACTGTCACTGCCGCGCGCTCGTGTGCGACGCCCTCTGCACAGCCTCCACCTGTGGCCGGGCGCCCGGCAAAGCGCTTTGACCTGCGCAGATGCATTACTGCCGAGTCGCTGCGCAATCGCGTTGCGGACTGATCTCTGGACGCGCACTGACCTGCGGCTTTACCGTCGGGTCGTCATCAGCCCTGGAGGGCTCGCAACCGGACCGCCCAGCCGACTACGGGCTGAGCCTGCTGTCGTCATCAGCCCTGGAGGGCTCGCAACCTGCTGCGGCAGCTGTGGCTGCCGGTCGTCGACTTGTCGTCATCAGCCCTGGAGGGCTCGCAACGCCAGCAGCTCGACCAGGTGCAGGCCGCGCCCGCTCTCGTGTCGTCATCAGCCCTGGAAGGCTCGCAACAGCAGGGGTCCGGGCCGGGTAGCCCCCGGTACCGACAGTCGTCATCAGCCCTGGAGGGCTCGCAACCGGTCTCCATCACTGGCCCCCCGCCGGGTCGTACGCGTCGTCATCAGCCCTGGAGGGCTCGCAACCCGAAGTGAGGCGACTCGATGCCTGAGTGGGACGAGGTCGTCATCAGCCCTGGAGGGCTCGCAACGCGAAGGCGCTGTGCATTCGGGCGATGTCCTCGGAGGTCGTCATCAGCCCTGGAGGGCTCGCAACCGAAGGCGTTCCCCCACGTGCGGGCCTGTGACATCGGTCGTCATCAGCCCTGGAGGGCTCGCAACTGTCCGCGTGCGCGTTCGGCCAGCACCCGGGCCGGGGTCGTCATCAGCCCTGGAGGGCTCGCAACGGCAGCCTCGCGCGGCGGTCTGTTGGCACCCACCGCGGTCATTTGCCCTGGAGGGATTACCACCTGATCACTGTGCGGCCGGTGCCCGATACGTGGCAGCCGCCGGCGTCGACATGAGGATGCGAGCGTCAGCTTCGGGGGGGCTGAGTACGGATTCAGTACACATGCCTGATGAAAATCGCCATCAACAGTGGAAATTGGCGGAGGGAGTATCCCCAGCTCAGCAGCCATATGCGCCTATCCGCCCAGCTCACGACCCCACCCCTGGGGAATTTGCAAGGCAGATGTCAGGAGTTCGAATCTCCTAGGCTCCACAAGGATTTACGCAGGTCAGCGGCCTTCTCGCCCGGTTCGGGTGAGGGGGCCGCCGGCGTGCGGTACGCATATGGCACACATCAGGCCGCGGCCTGCTCCAGGGCTGCCAGTTCGGCTGCCGCGCGCTGGACCTTCCGCGCGGCCTTCTCGGCCTTCTCCTTGGCCTTGGCAAGGACGCGGGCGCGGCGCTTGTGCATCTTCTTTCTGACCTCGTCGAGGCGGTCGGGGAAGAGGTGGCCGTAGACGTCGAGGGTCATGGTGGCGGATTTGTGGCCGAGCATGGTCTGGACGACGTTGACGTCGGCGCCGCTGGCGATGGGGGTGTGTCCAGTTAACGGCTGATCTTGGTTGTTGGGGTTCAGTCGTTGGCCGGGGTGAGCCGGGCTTCGAAGGCGATCTGGAAGGCGTTCAGGGGTGCCTTCCAGCGCATCGTCCAGCGTTTGCGGCCCTTGCCGGTCGGGTCCAGGCTCATCAGTGCCATGTAGACGCATTTCAGAGCTGCGGCCTCGGTCGGGAAGTGCCCGCGTGCCCGAACGGCCTTGCGTATGCGGGCGTTGACGGGCTCGATGGCGTTCGTCGAGCAGATGACGGTGCGGATCTCGACGTCGAAGGAGAGGAAGGGCACGAACTCGGCCCAGGCGCTCTCCCACAGGCTGATGATCGCCGGGTACTTCTTCCCCCAGGCGTCCTGGAACTCTGAGGAGCGTTCGGCCGCAGCGCTCTCGCCCGACGCGGTGTAGACGGGCTTGAGCGCCTTGGCGGTCTTGTCCCAGTCCGCGCGCGAGGCGTATCGGAAGCTGTTGCGCAGGAGGTGGACGATGCACGTCTGCACAATCGTTCGGGGCCAGACCGTCTCGACCGCCTCGGGCAGCCCCTTCGGCCCGTCGCAGACCAGCATCAGCACGTCGTCCAGGCCGCGGTTCTTCAGCTCGGTGAACACCTGCAGCCAGTACTTCGCGCCCTCGCCGCCGTCGCCGGCCCAGATGCCCAGGATGTCCCGGGTGCCCTCGACGGTGACGGCCATGACGACGTAAACGGGCCGGTTGGCGACCTTCCCGTCCCTGACCTTCACGTTGACGGCGTCCACGAGCAAAACGGGATAGACGCGGTCGAGCGGTCGGTCCTGCCATTCGGCCATGCCGTCCATCACCTGGTCGGTGATGGTGGAGATGGTCTGCTTGGAGACCTCGGCGCCGTAGACCTCGGCCAGATGCGCGGAGATCTCCCCGTGGGTGAGGCCCTTCGCGGACAGCGACAGCACCATCTCGTCCACACCCGTCAGCCGACGCTGCCGCTTCTTGGCGATCTGCGGCTCGAAGCTGCCCTCCACATCCCGGGGCACTTTGACCTCGACCGGTCCGACATCCGTCAGCACGGTCTTCACCCTGGTGCCGTTGCGGCTGTTACCGCTGTTCCGGCCAGCTGCATCGTGCTTGTCATAGCCGAGGTGATCGGTGATCTCACCTTCCAGGGCGGACCCCAGCACCCGCCTGGCCAACTGCTGCAGCAGCCCGCCCGCACCGGTCAGCTGCACGCCCTCGCTCCGGGCCCGCTCGACCAGCATCGCGATCAACTGCTCGTCCGACATGGCCGCACCGGCCAACCCAGGCACGGACTCGTGCTCGATCGTCATCCCACTCACTTGGCGTCTCCATGATCAACAGATCGGCCGTTTATTAGACACTCCCCCACCTGGACCCTGTTCCTGGACGACTACGAACAGGTCTCGTCCTCACGCGGAGACGAACACTTCGACACCATGCGCACCCGCATCCGCACCCACCGCAAGTCCCCAGCAGTCCGCACCCTGGAACAGCGCGCCCGAGAAGTCGCAACCCGGAAGGGTATGGCGGCATAGCTCGCTACTGGCAGAAGACTTGAACCGACGTGGACCGGCTCTGATCCCACTGCCTGTGCGTGCGTCGACTCCGCTATCCGTCCGCTGGGCACTCGGCCGGCTGCCCTGGTGTCACGCTAAGGCCGCATGGTCCAAGCGGCGATAGCCGGGGACAGCGCTTACGCGGTGGGATTCCACCGGCCCTCGAAGAAGGCGAGTTCGAGGAGATCCGGACAAGCCGGGGGCCAGCCGATTCCTGCCGAGGCGAGTTGGCCACTCGCGGCAGTCATCCATCGCAGGTAGACGCCATAGCGATGCGGGGTCCACCCGCCGTCGCTCCAGATCCAGGCCGCCACCTTGGCGGCGGACTGCTCGCCCATCTGCTCGCCGATGCCAGCGGCGTGGGCGCGAAGCACTCGTGCCACCCGCATGTCCAGAATCAGTGGGGCGGTGGGCGGTACGGATCCGACCGCCGGGCCCAGGAAGTAGAGAAGCTTGGTGAAGAACGCCGGACCGAGGCCCTTTACCGCCCCTCGCAGGACGCTGTACGAGGCCACCGCGCCATTGCTTCTGAGTACCTCGGCCGCTTCGGCCAGGCGGTCGGCGACACCAGACTCCTTGACGATCTCAGCCAACCGATGAGGCCCGTAGCCAGTCCTGCCCTGCCCCCAGACGTATGAGGCCACCAGTGCCTCGACCCACTCTTCCCGCGCCAAGGCACCACGCACCGCCGAGACCGCCTGGCCCCGGCTCAAGAGGGCACTTCCTGTGCCGCTCCGATCAGCCAGGCTTCCGGGCCAGGGAGCGACCGCGGCCCAGCGAGAGGGGGTGTAGGGGACTGCGTGGCTCCCAGGGCCCTTTGCGTACTGGGCGCCGGCTCCTCTCAGCCACAGGCCGAGGGCCGCAACGGCGGAGTCCGGCAGCAGACGGGCTGCCATTTCGACATCAAGGACGTCGGCGAGCTGTTGGCGGTCCATCTGGTCTCCCCGGGATGTTCTTGCAGAGCATCCTGGCAGTTGACGCTCCAGAAAGGCGCCGCATCGCAGGGACCGTAGGCGCTCCGAGGCGCCTACAGGCGGCTTCATCGCAGGTCGGCGGCCTGGCGAACCCTCCTTTCGCTCCTCGAGGAGGCCGCATCCCTGGTTGAGGCCCGACCTCCAATTACACTGGCGTCCCGGAGTTCGTTCGCGGTCAGCTGTACTTCGCCGACCCGCTGGACTTGGCCGGAGACAAGCTGGGATGTTCGTCCGAAGAGAACGGATCGCTAGTACGTTCGAACCAATTCGGACGCGGCAGAGGGAGCACGGCGGGTCTCGGGCCCGCCAGCCCAGCGGTGTGCACGTGATGGAGGGCAAATGGCGGAGCTTCGTGTAGTTGAGATCTGTGCTGGGGCAGGAGGGCAGGCCCTAGGCCTGGAGCGTGCAGGTTTCGAGCACGAGCTGGCAGTGGAGCTGGACTCCAACGCTGTTAAGACGCTGCAACACAATCGGAAAGACTGGAAGGTCGCGGCAGGCGACGTCGCCGACCCGAAGGTCTGGCGTCCCGAGGACCACAAGGGCAAGACCGACCTCCTGGCCGGCGGCGTCCCCTGCCCGCCCTTCACCATCGCCGGCAAGCAGCTCGGGGCCACTGACGAGCGGGACCTCTTCGCCTGGGCGGTCAGTCAGGTCAAGACCGTGGAGCCCAAGGCCCTCCTTCTGGAGAACGTGCGCGGCCTCAGCGCCAACCGCTTCGCGGCGTACCGCCAGCACGTATTGGACGAGCTTCAGAGGTGCGGCTACGTGGCCTCATGGAGGCTGCTCCAGGCCTCCGACTTCGGCGTCCCGCAGCTGCGGCCCAGGTTCGTGCTGGTCGCGCTGAAGCGCGAGTACGCCGAATACTTCACCTGGCCGGAGCCGCTTGAGGGGGATAAGCCGACAGTGGGCGGAACCCTGGCGGGCATGATGGGCTCTGGCGGCTGGGAAGGCGCCGACGCATGGGCAGAGGGCGCTCTCGCCATTGCTCCGACGATCGTCGGCGGCTCGAAGAAGCACGGCGGCGCCGACCTCGGGCCTACCAGGGCCAAGGCCGCATGGAAGAAGCTGGGCGTGGACGCTATGGGCGTGGCCGATGCGCCGCCGAAGGCCGGATGGGTCGTGCCCGAAGGCAAGCCGGGACCGAAGCTGACGTGCGAGATGGTCGCCCGCATCCAAGGGTGGGAGGAGGGGGAGTGGGAGTTCACCGGCGGCAAGACCACCCGGTACCGGCAGATCGGCAACGCCTTCCCCCCGCCTGTGGCCGAAGCGGTCGGCCGGTCCATTTACCAGGCTCTGGAAAAGCAGGGCAAGCGGGTCGACCTTGTGGAAACCACTGAGGTGATCCACGACCCCGTCTACAAGCTGCTGCGCGGTGCCGAACGCCCGGTCGGCATGAGCCAGATCATCACGAAGCTCCAAAAGGGCGGGGTGGAGCTGAGCGAGCCCGAGGTGGAGCGCCATCTTGCCCACCTCGAGAGGGACTTCGTGATCGAGCGGGCGAAGCGCTCTGGCGGCACCTACGCCTACACCCTCGGCGAGTTCAAGGCCTTCGTCGGGCAGGAAAGCCACGAGCGGCACGAGCTGTTCGCCGTGAACAAGGCCAAGATCAGCTGAGCCGCGCTGGGCCGGGGCGCAGGCACAATGCCGGCCCCGGCCAGGTCACCGTCCGCTCCGGCGCTCCCGCGTCGCCTTGCGCTCGCTGACAGCCGCGACCACGGCCGCCGCGCACTCGCCCGCCGCCTCGTGTTCCCAGAAGCGCATGACCAGCCAGCCGGCGTCTTCCAAGCGCGCGTCGGTCTCGCGGTCGCGGCGCATATTGCCGCCGATCTTTTCCCGCCAGTAGTCGGGGTTGGTCTTCGGCGGCACAAAGTGCTGCTCACACCCGTGCCAGAAGCAACCGTCAACGAAGACCGCTATCCGGACGGGGCGGAACACCATGTCGGCGGTCCTGCGCATGCCGGGCAGCGGCTTGGCCGCGACGCGGTAGCGCAGGCCGGCCGCGTGGACCAGGGAGCGCAGGGCCAGCTCCGGGGCGGTGTCGCGAGCGCGGTTGCCCAGCATGCTGCGCCGGTTGGCGGCCGATGAGGCCCACGAGCCCTTCGGCGCAGTCCATGCGGCGCCTGCGTCGGCGTCGTCTGCTTTCGCGCTCATATCTCGGGCAGTTTCGGAACGGTCTCTTCGGGGTCCGACGGCAGTGCTCGTACCCACTGCTCTCCGTTCAATTCAATGTAGGGTGCGTCGCTGTTGTGTGCCTGCCGGCGGACGAGCCGCACACTCACCGAGTCCCCGGCCTGCGGGACGGGCAGACCCAGCAGACGCGCGATGTCGCCATGGCTCGTGTAGTGGCCGAGGATGACGATGCCGCGGGACTGAAGGCGCGAGCGGGAGCCGCCGTTGTAGCGGACCCGCTTCATGTAGTCCTCCTGCATGGCCACGGTGGCGACCACGGTCCGGCTGACGCGCTTCCCCTGGGCACGCAAGAAGAGCTCGTCGACCCGGCCCTGTCCCGACTTCTGGGCGAAGACCGAGTCCGCATCATCCGGCGAGAGCCCAAGCAGCATGTTCTCCTTGAGCGGGGCCTCACGGAAGAGCCAGCGGATGGCTTCCCGCCCTGCTCTGTTCAGGGTGGTCTTAGCATCGCGGTTTCCGCCCGTGTTGAGGCAGCCGGGAGCCGCTCGCACCAGACCGGCGGACCACCGCGCTTTGATGTCGCTGGCCCAGACAACGAGCAGCAGGTGCCCGACGGCTTCCGGGGGGATCATCCAGCCGCCCGGGGTCTGGGAGAACTTGCAGTCCACGTCGACCCCGGCGATGCGGTAATCCATGTCCACTCCGTCGCCGAAGCCGAATTCGCGCTGGAGATTGATCTCGACGAGGGTTCCCATATGGGCCTTCTCGGTCTTGTAGAGCTGCTCCCAGCGGAAGCGGCCGGTGTGCTGTCCGTCGAGGAGCATGTCGATGCTCCTGCGGATCGCACCGGCGAAGCGCGCTCCGTCCAGATCCTGCCGCAGGATCGCCGCCGCCACGGCTTCCAGCTCCGCATCCTGCTCAGGCTGCGGCCCCCACAGCGGGGCCTGTACCCCCTCAATGCCTTCATCCACAGCACGTGACCCTATCCGTCCCCGCTTCGCGGACAGGCACCGCGGCGGGCGTGGAACACTCGGTGCCATGATCCGCGAACCCGCTGAAACCGCTGTCGATGAAGACGGACGAGTCGCCTTGCCGCTTGGCCTCTTGGCCGAAGCGGGTCTCGATACGGGGTCCAGGCTGCTCGCCTTCAGCGACGGCGACGGCCGCATCGTGCTCCAGCGTGAGGCGGACGCAGTCGAGCACCTGTTGCACGACGGGACGCTCTGATCCGCGGATTGCGCGGCGGCGTCAGCTGCTCTCGGCTTCCGGTCCCCGGGCGTGGCGGAGCAGGGCCTGGAGGTCCGCTGCGTCCATGCCTGCGGCGAAGGCCGGCTCCTCTTCGAGGTCGCTGAGCATCTGCACGGAGGGGTCGTCCAGGATCCTGCCCATGAAGTCGAGCTTCTCGCCGAGGCGCATGGCGACAACCTCGTCCGCAGTCCCCTCTGACGCCAGGATGGTGATGCGGGTCACGGCGTCTGGGGCGAGTCCGAGCCGGTGGATGCGGTCGAGGCTCTGGAGGAAGCGCCCGGCCTGGAAGTCGCGGTCGATGAACACCGCGTCGTGGCAGACCTGGTGCAGGCTGATGCCCTCGCCGAGAGTGGCCGGATTGGAGACGAGGACCGCACAGTCCGCGTCCTCCCGGAAACGACGCAACTGTTCGTCCCTGTCAGGGGTCCCCCCGTGCACGACGGCTGGGCGGTAGTCCGCGAAGAGGCGCTCCAGCGTCGTGATGCTCCGCACGAAGCTTGCCCATACCAGCGTCTTGCGCCCTTCCGCGGCGTTGGCTGCCACGATCGCCAGCGCCTCCTGGTACTTGGGCGGCACCTCGTAGCTCGGCAGCTTCCGGAGGAGCGCCATGAGAGGGTCGCCATCGGGGACGGTGAGCGGCGGTACCCGGAGCGAGAGGGGCTCGTACTTGGTGGCGCCCGCAACGAGGAGGGCCGGACTGGTTGCGGCCATCAGCAGGCGGAGCACTGCCTTGCCCAAGGCTTGGAAGTCCGAGCGGCTGGACTCGGCGCGCGCGGTGAAGCGGCCGACCATCGCGTCGTAGATCTCGCGGTGCAGCGGGGGCATGGGCAGCATCCGCAGCCGCAGGTCGACGGGCGGGAGGCCGAGCTCCTGCTTGGTGGTGCGGGTGTAGAGCGGACTCAGGACGCGGCTGGCCTCGGCGAGGTCGCCGCCGTCGACTGCCTGGGTCACCACCCGGCGGCCATGGCCGGGCCAGACGAACGACAGCAGGTTCTCCAGGTCCTTCGCACCGTTCGGTGCCGGGGTACCCGTGAGGATGAGCCGGCGGGTGCTCAGCGGGCCGAGGGCCAGGCAGACGGCCCCGTACACGCCGGCGCCGCCGAGCTTCATGCGGTGGGCCTCGTCCAGGACCAGCATCGTGGGCACAGAGGCGAGCCAGTCCGCCAGTCCGAACTGGGAACGGCCGAGCCGCTCGTAGTTCACCAGGAGGACGTCGGCGGACTCGGGCATCCGGCTGCCGACCACCTGGACGTCCAGCGGCCGTTCGAAGCAGACACGGCTCTCGAACTGCCACGCCTCATAGGCGGACTTGGGGCTGACGACGAGCAGCCGGTCGACCTCGCCGCGCTCGCGGAGCGCGGCGAACACGGCCAGCGCTACCCGGGTCTTGCCGGCCCCCGGCACGCTGAAGTTCGCCCCGTGCCGCAGCGACAGCAGCCGGGCCGCGTCCCGCTGCTGGAAGGAGGTCAGACCGCCGCGCCATCCGTCGCCCAGCAGGCCGTCGAGGTCTTCCGGCGCGACGGCTTCCCCGTCGGTCCCGCCGTTGAGGAACCGCTCCGCGGTCTCGGCGGTGTCGAGCATCTCCTCGACCAGAGCCTGGAAGGGGCCGTCGAAGACGACACCCTCCGGGTCGGGCCATCCGGCGAGTGCTTCGAGGCCCGCGACGAACTCATCGACCGGGATCGCGGCGGTGAGCAGTTCGGTCATCCGGCCGCTGGGGAACCGGGACAGCAGCCGAGCGAGGTCCCCCTTGTGTTCCGGAACCGTCCGCAGCAGTGCCCGGGTCCGACTGATGTCGAACCCGAGGGCGAGGCTGGGAGCGGTGGTATCCGGCACTCACAGTCCTTCTTTGAGCAGTCCGAACAGCCAGGAGGTCTCGTCCCCGGGTTCGGGGATGGTGCGCTTGACCTCGACGGCGAGCTTACCCAGGCTCTTCCTGAGCTTGGCTACGGCGTCATCGAAGGCGTCCTCGTCGAGGCTGCGCGAGCTGCGGGACATGACCAGGTCGGTGACGCACTGGTCGATGTCCTGGCACGCGTCGGCCAGCCGGGCGGGAGCGGCCTGCTTGCGCTTGCGTACCCGGGCGTCCTTGCCGGCGAACTCGAGGGACTCCTCGAAGGCGTCCTTGTACGTCGCGAGGGTGTTCTGCGCCCGCACCCCGTCGCGGCTGCTGAGCGACACATCCGCAGAGCTGAGTGCACGGGCCTGGAGGAGCGCATCGGTCATCGCACGGGCCGAGGCCAGCCTGTCGGACGGTCCCTTCACCGACCGCGCCAGCCCGGGGATCTTCACCTCGCCTGCAGCCGGCGCCTTGGGCTGCAGGTCCTCCGGGAGCGCCTTCGCGAGGTAGCGGTCCTGGAAGTCGGACTCGATGAGCCGCACGTCGGTCTTGGAGAACCCCAGCGCGATAGCCGAGAGGCGGGACTCCAGCATAAGCTCCGCCTTGTCCGGATTGCTGGCGGCCTCCTTGGCGTACTTGCGGTGGAGCTCCCGAAGCTTCTCCGTGTGGTCCTCGAACGCGATGAGCGGGAGTGCCTTCCCGCTGGCCTCGCTCCTCTTGATCATTGTCCGGATGACGCTGAGGACCCACTGGTCCCGCCGGCACGCCTCTACGGTGCTGCGGAAGGCCGTCGCAATAGCCGACAGCGACGTTCCCTGCGCCGCCATCTCATCGATGGCGAGCAGCCGGTTGATGTACGAGTAGTCCCTGCGGTGGTCCTTGCGCAGCTGGAGCGAGAGCTCGACAGCGGCGATGTCGGACCAGTCGCACGACTCGGGCAGCACAGCGACGCGCATGGCGTGGGCCGGCCCGAACTCCTGCAGCAGGGCCGCGCGCCGGGTGTTGCCGTTGACGAGGATGCCGTCGCGGGTGATCAGGCCGGGGTCGTTCTGCCCGTAGTCCCGGAGGCTTTCAGCCAGGTGGACGAACTCGGGGTCCGGCCGGGAGGGGTCAGCCGGCAGCGCCTTGAGCAGGAGGTCGAGGTACTCCTGGCTCTCGTCGCTCCACGGCGCGGTATCCAGCAGCCCGTCCCGGTGCACGTCGTGGCTGCGCTGGGCACGGATGCGGTGCGTGGCGGGGTTGTAGTAGAGCTCCCCCACCTGCATTTCGATGACGTCGAAGTGGCCGGGCTTGCCGCGCCACTCGATCGTCAGGGTCTCGCGGGCCCCGTCGCCGTCAGCGAGTTCCTTCAACCGCCGTGCCACCTTCGCGCGGTTCTCCTCGGCGCGGGCGGGGCGCCCGTAGTCTTGCGTCACTGCACTCTCCCCCTGCTGGATATCTTGTTCGCCGTGCTGGTCAGAGCCCGAGCGCCGCACGTACTGCGGCGCGGGACTCCTCAGGCAGGGAGCGGTACTCGCCCCAGATCCGCTCGGCCCCGCTGAAGACCCGCTCATCTGCTTCGACCCAGCCGACGAGGGCACGGCGTTCTGCGGCAGGCAGCGCGTTGACGGCGCTCAGCACCTTCGTCAGATCTGCTACGAGTTCGCGGGCACCGAGGCGGCACCGCTGGCACTCGGTGACCAGCTCGGGCTCTTCGGCGCCATCCGCACGGCGAACCCGCCGGCGGGCGATGTCGAGTTGCGCCTGCTCATAGGTCCCCTCGTAGCGGGAGCCCGGAGTGATGCCGCACGAGCGGCACATGTTGCCATCGCGGGAGATGATCTCGCGCCGCCTGCCGGCTCCGATGGCGATCGTGCCGCGGGGCCGGGTCGCCTTTCCCGGCTCCCAGACGGGAATCCCCGGCTCCACGAACCGCTGTTCGACCGGATCGAGGCTCCCATCCTCTCTGTTCGTACTGATAGACCACCCGAAGTCCCGCAGATCGCGCATACGCCTGTCGACCTGTGAGACACCGGGGAATGCCTGGCGCAGCTCCTCCTTCGTGAAGACCTCGCCTTCACCGACGACGGTCACCAGCCAGAGGGCGACCCGCTTCATCGTTCCCAGGGAAGTGTCTTCCCACGAGGGGAGG
This sequence comes from Streptomyces sp. IBSBF 2435, assembly GCF_036815005.1. Classification (NCBI taxonomy): domain Bacteria; kingdom Bacillati; phylum Actinomycetota; class Actinomycetes; order Kitasatosporales; family Streptomycetaceae; genus Streptomyces; species Streptomyces sp. IBSBF 2435. Next base: position 86,127 of record NZ_JAJSYW010000001.1, read on the forward strand.
TCGGACATTCGCACCACCGGATCTTCGGAAGTAGTTCAGGGGATGGCGGCTGGGAGGGCTGTCGCGTTGAGAGCCCACTGCCGCCAGGTTATTTATACCACGGTCACGGCGGGACATGGCAGCTCATATGTTCTAGTTGCGGTGCTTCGTGTGGGTATGTGTCCTTCCCTGCGGCGGTGTGCGCGACCACGATTCTTTACAGCGCGGTAGGGAATTCCTCCTTGTGACAGCTTTCCGAGGGCCCGCTGGCGGATGTACTGTCGATCCGCGTCGCCGTATGGCGGTCGCGCTCTCCCTCGCGCAAGGAGCCGGAGGTCCTGTGCCGCGTACGGTAAAAGTCGACATTGGCGGAGAGGCTGAGCGGAAATTCACCGCTGCCCTGAACGAGCTGTACTCCCTGTTCGCGCCGCTCACAATGGCATCGGTGGCGCGGCGGGTCGGCGTCTCCGAGCCTGCGGTCTCCCACTGGCTCCGCGGGCGGCGCGCTCCGCAAGAGCGGTCCCTCGCCCGCTTGCACTCCGAGGCGGTGAAGGTGGCGCTGACCACGGGGCGCGCCGTCCCTTACCGGCTTGACCAGTTGATCGACATGCGCCATGAAGTCTGCTGCGGCCCCTCGGCCTGCAAGGATCGACGCGCCGCCAGGTCGGCGTCGACGGAGGGGGACCGGCGCAACAGCGGATGTCCACCTGCCGGGAGCGAGGGGGACCGGCGCAACGCGCAGGCGCCATCGCTCCCGGCGGTCGGCAAGCGCTCGCCGACGGGGGAAGCTCTTGCGCTCCTCGCGGCTGGCAACCGGAATGAGGCATTCCAGCTTTTACGCCTCATGGGTATTTCTGCGCCGGTGGCGCAGATCCAGTCTGCTGTTGAAATGCTGTTGGAGCACGGCGACGAAGCTGCCGCGCGTATCCTCCTCGGGGGGATGGCGAGCCATCGGGGCGATGAGATGGTAGACATGGTGATCTTCGCATTCCATGCGCAGATGGAGGTGCAATCTTGACCCGCCCGATGGGCGGGCGGGTGTCATTCTGCGGGCTGATGGGCGTGTAACATCTTCTGCAATCCGCCGAAGTTTATTCGGCGGACCTGGAAGTTGTGAAGCCTTTGCGGCGCTTATTCGCCATGTGGTTTTTTCGCCGATACGTCCTTGAGTCAATGCGAGAAAGCAGGTCAGATACTGGTTCCCATCCAGGAGCCGCCGCCCTTCAAGGCTGCCGGCTCTATTCAGCTACGCCCGAGGAAGGGCCCGGCGGTCTGGTTTCTGAGGCCTAAGACCGGCCGGGCCCCCGAAGAACCCCATCAGACTGTTGCATCCCCGAGGAGTCCCTCGTGAGCAAGCGTAATCGTCCCCGCCCGCACATGTCGCGCAAGAGTGCGGGCCAGGGCCGCCGCGCCCGGCGGGCTAACCGTCCCGCCAACCGGGGCTCGGGCAAGCCGTCGGCCCGCTGTGGGCACTGTGCCCTGTCGGAACCCCGCAGTCCCCGGGTCTGGAAGGTCCTGTTGTCCTGGGTGGCCCGGGGTCTCGCTGATGCCGCGGCAAACCGCCTGTGGCGGTGGGCGGCCAACCTGGCCGTCTTCGTCGTGAGGCTGGCGATGCGCATCTTCTAGTGCGGCTGGTCGAAACCCCGCACTCTGGCGTTGTCGGCCAGCCGCGCAGGAGGAGTCATACGTAGTGGCACCCGGCCGCCGGCCCATTCCGCATCTGCGGTCCGGGCCGGCGGCCTCGTCTTCGCGGTCCGTCCGAGTGTGCAGTTGAACGGCAGCCGAGCAGGAGGATGCCCGGCGGACGGTCTTCCTGGGCACCCAACCCTCGGTCAGGCGGCACGCATTCAGCACACACGCCCCGCGAAGGCCCCCACCACCAGCGGAAACAAGGGAGGGGAGTTTTCCCAGTTCAGCGCGCTGCCTGCCGTATTCGCCCAGGTCACGAACCCGCACCGGGGGAATTTGCAAGGCAGATGTCAGGAGTTCGAATCTCCTAGGCTCCACAAGGATTTGTGCAGGTCAGCGGCCCTTCCCCCGATCCGGGCGGGAGGGCCGCTGGCGTCCGGTACGCATATGGCACACATCAGGCCGCGAGCTTGCTCCAGTGGTGCGGGCTGTGGACATACGCCCGCGACTCCCGCGCGGGTGGGATCTGGCGGCTGGAGAGGGCCAGCCTGTGCCCGGCGCTGTCGATGTCGGTGACGACGACCGCGGTCTCATCGCCGACCCGGACCGCGTCCTCCGGGGCTTCGTGGACCAATCCCTCGATCCCGTCAGCGACCGCGACGACGAAGCCGAACGTGACCAGCTTGGTGACCTGCCCCCCAGCATCTGGCCCACCACGATGCTGTCCGCGAAGGTGGGGAAGGGGTCCGGCTGCGTCGCACGCAGAGAGAGCCTTGCCTCTCCGTTCCACGTGTCGAACTGGAGGAACTCGCACGACACGCGCTGGCCGACCTGAACGACGTCCGAGGCCGAGTCGAAGCGGCGCCAGGACAGTTCGGGGTACGTGATGAAGCCGACGCCGGGGGAGACCGGCTGCGCGGGGCCTTCGTCCGGCGCGACGAACACGCCGAACGGCTCGATCGCCGCGACCGCCCTCGTGAGGCTTATTGGGCCTTAACCAATGACCAGCGGATTCGCTACCTGGGACCGGCCTTCCTCACCAAGGTGCTCCACTTCGCCGGCCGCGACGCGGGAGCCGACCCACAACCGGTCGTCCTGGACAGCGTGGTCACCCGCGCTCTGCGGGCGGGCGGTCAGGGCGTGGACGCCTCACGGCGGAGCAGCGGTTGGACCACACCTCAGTACGAGCAGTATCTGGCGGCAGTGCGCGCGCACGCCGAACTCCGCTCGGTTCTGCCGGACCAGGTCGAGGCGGCCCTGTTCGCCCGCGGCAAGGAAGTGTGGCCGGCCGCCGGGACGGCCTTCCCACCCTGCTCAAGAGGGGGAAGGCCGCTGAGACCGGCGAATGGGCAGCACACGTCAGGCGGTGGCTTGCTCCGACACGGCAAGTTCGGCTGCCGCCGGCGTCCGGTACGCATGGCGTACGCATCAGGCCGCGGGCGCGCTCCGCGGTGCCGAGCCCTTGGCCTGGGGGGAGCGCTCGGCGGTCGCTGCGGGCAGGTCCCAGGCCCTGTGCCTGCGACGGCCGGTCGCCCGGTGGCGCGCGGCGCCTTGGGGGACGGCGGGGTGGTGAGGGCGCGTCAGTGGTGGGGGCCGTGGCGGCCGAGGGTGTGCACGGGGGTCGCGCCGGGGCGGGTCCACTGCGGTACGGGGCGGCTGGTCGGGCCCCAGGTCGCGGCGCCGTCGGCGTCCGAGCGCCAGTACCAGCAGGCCTGGTGGCCCTTGGACGGGTGCTCCTTGCGGACATCGCCGATCACGGGCCGGCCCTCGGGGTTGTCCTCCCACGCCTCCCCGCGGCCGTACGGCGTCATGTCGAGCAGGGCGAGGGAACCGTTGACGGGCTCATTGCCGCGGCCGGTCGTGGAGTAGGTGAGGAACACGCGGTCGCCGTCGCGCAGGAAGGCGGCGAGGTGGCCCATCTGTCCGCCGATCGGCGCGGCCACGCCCCGCACCGAATACCAGGGCTGGGTGTAGCCCATGAACTCGACGTAGGCGGCCACCTCGTCCCACCGGCCCGAGGTCAGGACGGCAAAGGAGACGCCCCGGGCGTTGAGGTAGACGGCGTCCTTCGCGTGCCAGGCGGTGGTGGTGCAGCCCTCGCACTGCCCCTGGTGCGGCGCGCCGTCGTACCACATGTGCTGGTAGACCACGAGCTCGTCGCGCCCCTGGAACAGGTCGAGGAACGGGACCGGCCCGTCGGGTCCGACGACCTCGGCCGTCCCGTCGAGCTCGACCATCGGCAGCCGCCGCCGGGCCGCGGCGATCGCGTCGCCCTCACGGGTGTGCGCCTTCTCGCGGACCAGCAGCTCCTCGCGCGCTGCCTGCCAGGTGGCCAGGTCGACAACCGGCGGCGTGCCGGGGAGGTCGCTGCTCGCGTTGCCGGGCGTGGTCGTCATGGTGCCCTCCGTGGTGTCTCGTGCCGGGCAGCGTCGTACGACGCTCAGCAGGACAGACTCACGTCCCGGCCAAAACTCATCGCTGCGGAGGGCGCCCTCGGCCACGTCGGGCCGGCCCGCTCAGCCCCGCGCCCCAGGAGGAAGCACAGCCGGGGCCGACGGGGCTGTCGGGGTGCGGGCGACGGTGTCGCCGTGGTGGCGGCAGCGGTCTTTGACGACGTGCTGGGCTTCGTTCAGGCCAGGGCCGGAGCCGCGGTCGGCGTCGAAGACCGTGCGGACCGCCCGTATGAAGGCGTCCAGGAGCACGTACCCGTCGACCTGCTCGCGGACGCCGGCCGGCGGCCGCTCTCCCACCGCTCGTGCATGACCGTGTCCCCCGTGCTCCCCCGACCGGCCCCACGGACCCGGGATCAGTAGCCCGGCTGCTTCGCCAACTGCTCGCGGTGCGCGGCGATCTCGGGCTGGTAGACCTGGGCGTCCCAGTCCTCGGGGGCGACCGGCGTCAGGGCGATCGAGACCGCGCTCTCGCCGACCCCGAACGCCTCCTGGACGGCGGCCGTCAGCTGCTCCACCAGGCGGGCCTGCTGCTCGGCGGTGAGGGGCTTCGGGAAGTGCTGGATGGTCACGTGGGGCATGGGAGCTTCCTTGTCTGTTGTTCGGCCGGGTCCGCCTCCGGTCGTGGTGCGGCCCGCAGGAGCGCTTTGACCAGCTCGTCAACGCCCGGGTCGCGCAGCATCCCGTAGTGGCCGGCCTCCAGGTGGACGACGGCGGGCGGGGCGGCCGTGCGGCCCTGGACGCGTTCGATGAAGGAGGGTTCGTCGCCCTGGGCCCGGAAGACCGTGACGGGCGCCGAGACCCGGCGGGCGGCCGGATCGATGTGATCGTAGGTGAATCCGTAGGTGCGGCGGACGACGGTCACCACCCGGCGGATCAGCCCGGGGTCAAGCTGCGGGAACCGGCGGTCGATGAAGCGCGCGAAGCTCTCCGCGTCGGTGGTCTCGCGCAGGCACTCCTTCAGGACCGGGCCGCTCACCGTGCTGCCGAAGACGGAGAAGAGCAGGGTGGTGAAGACGGGATCGGCGAAGTCGGCCACCGCCGCCGCCTGCCCGGGGGCGCCCGCCACCCGCGGCGAGCCCGGTGCCAGCATGAACAGCTGCTCCACCCGCTCCCCCGACTGCTCCAGCTGCCACGCCGTCTCGAAGGCGACCCGCGCGCCGAAGGAGTAGCCCCACAGCGTGTACGGACCCGCCGGCTGGACCTGCCGCAGCGCCGCGACATCGGCGGCGGCCATCTCCTCGATGGTCGGGAACGGCGTCTCGCCCTCGTTGATCCCGTACGACTGGACACCGTAGAAAGGGCGTTCCCCGGGCGCGCGGGCCGCGAGCAGCCGCAGATTCATCGTGAAGCCGCCGAGCCCCGGCCAGCAGAAGACCGGCGGCCCGTCGCCCCCGGCCCGTAGCGGCGCCAGCCGGGAGGCGGTGGCGGCGGCCCGGGCGCTCACCGCCTCGGCCAGCTTCGCCACCGTGGGCGCCTCGAACAGCACTTGGGGCGGCAGGCCGCAGCCGAACGCCTCGTTGATCCGCTTGACCAGCGCGACCGCGATCAGCGAATTCCCGCCGAGCTGGAAGAAGTCGTCGTGCACGGAGACGGAGTCCCGCCGCATCGCCGTGCCCCACAGGGCGCACAACCGCGCCTCGACCCGGTTGCGCGGCTCCACCACCGGACGCGTGCGGGCCGCCGCCTCGGCCACGTACCCCTGGAGGGCCTTGGTGTCGAGCTTGCCGTTAGGGGTGTGCGGCAGCCGGGGCAGGACGAGGATCTGGCCGGGGAGCATGAATTCGGGCAGGGAGGAGGCCAGGTCCTCCCTGATCAGCTCCGCCGGACCCCTCATGTGCACCTGGTCCTCATACATGCCCTCGTGGCTGATCTGCTCCTCGCTGACCTTGCCGCCGACGAAGAAGTACGAGGGCCCGGTGCGCTGGCCCGCCTCCCGCAGGATCGCCGCCATGCGCCTCGCGGCGGGCAGGTCGTGGCCCGCGCGGGAGCTGTAACCCGCGGACATGAAGCCCAGGTTGGCGTTGTTCATCATCAGGCGCTGCAGCTCGCGGCCCAGCTCCAGATAGCTCATCCGCTCCCCGCGCTGCCCGGCCGCGGGGCCGACGAGGGTGATGCCGAAGCCGGACCGCTCGTAGACCGCCTGGTTGATGGCGATCACATGCCGCTTGAGGACCAGCTGGTCGCTGATCCTGTGCAGGCCGCCGTCCCGGTAGCGGTACTGGCCGCTGGGCAGTCCTGCCCCGCTGCCGGGGTGGAACTGCACGTAGATGTCGGGGGACTCCCGCGAGCGCGCCGCCGTCCAGGGCGCCAGCGCGAAGGAGCCCAGGTAGTAGTCGCCCTCGGCGCAGCCCAGCCGGCGCGGCAGGCCGCTGTCGTACGCCGCCTCGGCCAGCGCGAGGCCGTGGGCGGGCAGCACCTCGTCGAACAGGCCGGCCATGTGGCCGGCCTCGATCTCCAGGACCTCCTGGATGTTCTTCTTGTACACCGGCTCGATCGCCGATCTGCGGCCGATGAAGTGCACCCGCGCCCGGGGCTGTGCGGACGCCTCGGCGCCGTGGACCAGCACCAGTTCGTGGTCGACCGGGTGGTAGTAGTAGCAGCCCGCCGCCAGGCCCGCGATCCCGGCCAGCTCCAGGTACAGCTGCGTCGCGTAGAGCGAGCCGGGCGAGGCGTAGGCGTACTTCGGCAGCAGGCGCTCCCCGCTGAGGTGCTGGCCGAAGTTCCGCAGCAGGCCGCCGAGTTCGGGCAGCGTCAGTTCCTCGGGGCGGCGTGATCCGGCGCCTTGTGCCGTGCGCCCGAGCGCCGCGAGGACGTCCGCCGCCGCGAGCTGGTCGCCCTCGTAGAAGCGGTACGTCTTGCGCGCGAAGGCCCGGCGGCGCTGCTCGGGGCCGGCGGCGGCGCCGGGCAGGCGTACGGCGGGCCGGCCCGACAGGTCGGCCGCGTCCCGCACGCCCGGGTTCGACAGCTGGGCCTTGACCTGGAGCTTGGACGACTTCGACACATGGTGGTCCGCGTGCTCGCCCTGGTCCATCAACGCGGCCTCGCGCGGGCTCAGTTCGATGCACGCCACCAGGTGCTGGGCGCCGGTGCGCGGGTCGGTGCGCAGCAGCACGGCGGCGTTCCTGACCCAGTCGTGGGCCTCGATGGCCAGCCGTATCTCGTCCAGCTCGATACGGAAGCCGCGCAGCTTGACCTGGTTGTCGGCCCGGCCGGCGAACTGGGCGGTGCCGTCGGGATTGAAGTGGGCCAGGTCGCCGGTGCGGTAGAGCCGTTCGTGGCCGGGCTCGGACGCGCCCGCAGCGGTGTTCGGTGGGAAGCGCTCGGCGGTGAGCAGCGGCTGGTGCAGATAGCCGCGGGCCAACTGGATCCCGCTGATGTGCAGTTCACCGGTCGCGCCCGGCGGCACGGGACGGCCCTCGGCGTCCAGGATGTGATAGCGCAGGCCGGTCACGGGCGTGCCGATCGGCAGGGCGCCGGGGCCTTCGCCGAGGGTGGCGGGATCGACGGTGTGGGCCGAGGTGTTGATGGTGCACTCGGTCGGGCCGTAGAGGTTGACCAGGGCGGCCCCCGGCAGCGCCGAGGTCAACTGCCCGGCGAGCGAACGGGACAGCGCCTCGCCGCCGCTGAAGAGGTGGGTGAGCGAGGTGCAGCGGTCGAGCGCGTCGGTGTCGACCAGGGCCTGCAGCAGGGTCGGCACGCACTGGAGGGTCGTGACGCCGTGGCGGACGACGGCCTCGATCAGGCGGGTGGGATCCCGGTGGATGCCGCCCGACCCGACCACCACCCGGCTGCCGTACGCGGGCGCCAGGATCTCCCACTGGGCTGCGTCGAAGCTGACCGGGGTCTTCTGGAGCACGGTCGTGCCCGCGCCGAGCCCGAAGGAGTTTGCGAGCCAGCGCATCTGGTGCGCGATGGAGCGGTGCTCGATCGTCACGCCCTTGGGCCTGCCGGTGCTGCCCGAGGTGTAGATGACGTACGCCAGATCCGCCGGGCGCGGGCCGCCGGGCAGATCGGCGGATTCCTCGTCGGACCGGCCCTTGGTGAAGTCCACGACGTCGTCGAGGGTGATGACGACGGTTTCCGCGCCGAGGAACTCCGCGACCCGGTGGCGCAGCGATTCCTGGGTGAGGACGACGGCTAATCGGGCATCGCGCACAATATGGTGAATGCGCTCTTCCGGATAGTCGGGCGAGAGCGGAAGATAGGCGCCGCCGGAGCGCAGAACGCCCCAGGCACCGATCATCAGATCCAGCGAGGGTTCGACGAAGATCCCCACGCCCGCGTCCGCGCCGACGCCGAGGCGGTACAGGTAACGTGCCACGTCCGCGGCCTGGTCGGCCAGTTCGCGGAAGGTGAGCGACTCGCCCTCGTGGACCACGGCGATGTCGCCGGGGCGGGCGAGCGCCTGCGAATCCAGCAGTTCCGGCAGGCATGTTCCAGCGGCGTCCAGGCTCTTCATCAACGTACCCCCGTATTCGGATGGGGCCTCGACCTCGCGCTCGAACGTACGGATTCGCGCCGGGCCGCGCGCCGCGGGGGACCCCCGCAATCAGTGCAGTGCGGCAACCCGAACCATGGGCGGCGTGGCCATCGCGCACGCGGAGCGGCAGGTTTTGGGCGAGCACGTGCCCACCGCAGCGCACGGAAACCCGGGACGCGTGTCGAGCCGAAGTGATCCGGAGGGCCCCGTGACCGAACCAACCACCGGCCGTGTCGTCGGCTCGCTCGACGAACTCGTGGGCAATACGCCGATGCTGCGGCTGCGGCTGCCCGGGCTGCCCGCCGGCGCGCGCGTGCTGGCCAAGCTGGAGGCGGCCAACCCGCTGTCCAGCATCAAGGACCGGGCCGCCCTGTTCATGCTGCGCGCCGCCGAGGAATCGGGGGCGCTGCTGCCCGGCGGGACGGTCATCGAGTCCACCTCGGGCAACACCGGTATCGCGCTTGCCGCGCTGGCCGCCGCCCGCGGCTACGCCTGCCGGATCGTGCTGCCCGACAACGCCTCGCGGGAGCGCCTGCTGACCTTGCGGATGCTGGGCGCCGAGGTCGAGTTCACCGACCACACCCTCGGCTTCGCCGCCTGTGTGGAGCGGGCGGAGAAGCTGCACGCCGAGACCGACGGGTCCTGGTACGCGGGCCAGCACCTGAACGCGGACAACGTCCGCGCCCACTACGAGACGACCGGCCCGGAGATCTGGCGGGACACCGGCGGCCGGGTCGACCACCTGGTGTGCGGCGTCGGCACCGGCGGCACCCTGACCGGTATCGCGCACTACCTCAGGGAGCGCAATCCCCGGCTGAACGTCGTGGCGGTCGAGCCCGCGGGCTCGCCACTGCTGTCGGGCGGCGCGCCGGGACCGCACCGCATCCCCGGTCTGAACGGCGGATTCACCAGCCCGGTCACGGATGTCGCGGCCATCGACGAGGTGATCGTCGTCGCGGACGAGGACGCCGCGGCCACCACCCGCGCCATCGCAGCCGCCACCGGGCTGCTGGTCGGCGTCTCCTCGGGCGCCGCCGCCCACGGCTGCGTGGAATTGGCGCGCCGGCACGACCTGGCCGGGGCCACCGTCGCCACCGTCTTCCCCGACACCGGGGAGCGCTACCTCAGCTGGTGGCCCGACGCCGGGGAGAGCCCGGCCGCGGTCGGCGCGGCGCTGCGGCCGGCCGGATGAGCAGGGTGCGGGCCTCGCCCTCGCTGCGCCGGCGGATCGGGGAGACCCTCGATGTCATCGTGGCCCGCGACCCGTCGGTCCGGTCGCGCGCCGAGGCGCTGCTGCACCCGACCGTGCTGACCCTGCTGGGCTACCGCACCGGCAACTTCCTCTACCGGCACCGCCGTTACCTCATCGCCCGCCTGGTGTGCACCGCCACCAAGGTCCTCACCGGAGGCATCGACATCCACCCGGGCGCGCGGATCGGCCGGCGGTTCTTCGTCGACCACGGCAGCGGGGTGGTGGTCGGCGAGACCGCCGTGATCGGCGACGACGTATCGCTCTTCCACCAGGTCACGCTGGGCTCCTTCGGCTGGTGGCACGAGCAGGAGCACGCCCGGCGGGGCGCCCGCCGCCATCCCCGGCTCGGCAACGGCGTCACCGTCGGCGCGGGGGCGACCTTGCTCGGGCCGATCACCGTCAGCGACGATGCACTGATCGGTGCGATGTCCCTGGTGCTCAGCGATGTGGCCAAGGGGGTGCATGTACGCGCCCCGGAGGCGGTCGCCGGCCATGCGCCGGCCCTGGCACCTCAGGACAGCCCGCGCACGGAACCGCAGCCTCCACACCGGAACGGATCGGAACGCACCCATGAATCCTGAGCGTTCGCTGCTGCTCGTCGGCGCCACCGACGAAACAGTGGCCAAGGCCAAGCAGTTGGGCCTGTACGTCCTGCTGCTCCAGCACCCCACCAAGGTCAGCGCCGAGCAGGAACGCCTCGCCGACCTGCTGGAGGTGGTCGACTACACCCGCTGGGACCTGGTGGAGCCGATAGCCGAGCGGCTCCGGGACACCCCCGGTTTCGCCGCCGCCACCTCGATCACCGAGCCGGGCCTGGAGAACGCGGCCCGTATCAACGACCTGTTCGCCCTGGGCGGCACCGGCTACGAGGTCACCCGGCGCTTCCGCGACAAGGCGGCCATGCGCGAGCACCTGGCCGGGCTCGACCCCGACGCGGTCCGCGCCCGGCCGCTGCGCGGGCGCGCGGACCTGGACGCCTTCGGCGAGCGCGTCGGCTACCCCTTCATCGTCAAGCCGACCGACGCCACCGCCAGCATCGGGGTGCAGCGCCTCGACGGTCCCGCCGACGCCGACCGGGTCTGGGCCGAGGTGCGGCGGCTGTCGGGCACCAGGACCGACCGGGTCTCGACGCTGATGCTGCTCCAGGACTTCCTGATGGAGGAGTATCTCGACGGCCCCGAATACAGCGTGGAGTCCTTCAGTTCCGCCGGGCGCCATGTGGTCATCGCCGTCACCGAGAAATTCACCGACCCCGCGCACTTCGCCGAACTGGGGCACGCGGTTCCCGCCCGGCTCGGCGCGGCGGTCGAGGAGCGGGTACGCGCGGCCGTCACCGGCTTCCTCGACCGGCTCGGCGTCGGGGACGGCGTCTGCCACACCGAGGTGCGCGTCGGCGCCCGCGGCCCCCGCGTCGTCGAGAGCCAGAACCGGATCGCCGGCGACGCCATCACCGACCTGGTGCACAGCGTCTACGGCATCGACACCATCAAGCTCGCCCTCGGCGCGCCCTTCGGCCTGGCCGAGAAGCTGCCCGACCGGCCGGAGGCGCACGGCGGGGCCGCCGTACGGTCGGTGGTCGGCCGGCCGGGCGACACCGTGGAGTCGGTGGACGGTGTGGCCGAGGCGCAGGCGCTCGCCGACGTGCTCGCGGTACGTATCAGCGCCAAGCCCGGGGAGACGGTGCGCCCGCTGCGGGACAACTGGGACCGCCTCGGCCTGGTCGCGGTGACCGGCGAGGACACCACCGCGGCGATCCGGCGCGGCGCCGAGGTCATCGGCGGTGTGGTGCAGGTCAGGGTGAAGGACCCCGACGGCCGGCCGGGCCTGGCCGAGGCGGCGCCGGTCAGCGACCGGACGGTGATGCCGGCATGAGCGTCCTGATCCTGCACCGCAACGCCTTCGCCGCCTTCCCCTACCGCCGGTGGCTGGACGGCGACGCCCCCGGCCTGGACGGCGGTACGCCGTACGCCGGGGACATCGTCGTCCTCGCCGCCCGCGACAAGATCGAGCTGGCCGGCGAGGAGGTCCCGGGCGAGCGCGACCACGACGTCACCCGCCTCGAACTCTTCGACACCCTCGACGACGAGGCGGTGCCGGCCCGCGCGCTCGCCCTCGCCGAGGAGTACGGAGTCACGCACGTCATCGCCCACCACGAGGCGGACGTCGTCCTGGCCGCCCGGCTGCGCGAGCGCCTCGGCCTGGACGGGGCGTGGAGCGCCGACATCACGCCCTTCCGCGACAAGGCCCTGATGAAGCGGCTGGCCCGGCGGGCCGGTATCGAGGTCGCCCCGCACGCCGTCCCCGCCACCGCCGCCCAGGCCCGCGACTTCGCAGGCCTGCACAGCTTACCCGTGGTGCTCAAGGACCGGGCCGGCTACAACTCCATCGGCCTGCGGATCATCGCCGAACGCGACGAGCTGGAGCTGCGGCTCGCCGAGGCCTACCAGGACGGCGCGCGGGACGACCTGCTCATCGAGTCCTACGTGCCCGGGCGGATGTGCCACGTCGACGGGCTGGTGGTGGACGGCCGCACGGTGGCCGCCTGGCCGTCCCAGTACCAGTACGACCTGGCCTCCTTCGGGGCCGACCCCGGTCCGCGGGTGGACCTGACCCTGGACGTGGACGATCCGCTCACCCCGCGGCTGCTCGCACTGGCCGAGGAGACCCTGGTCGCGCTCAAGCCCGAGGGCTCCCGGCTGCGCACCCACGCCTTCCACGCGGAGGTCTTCCACACCCCCGACGACCGCCTGGTGCTGTGCGAGATCGCCGGCCGGTCGGGCGGCGCGAAGATCAGGGAGGTCTTCGAGACCCTCTTCGGAATCCAGCTCGCCGTGCAGGTGACCCGCGCGGAGGCCGGCCTCCCGCTGCCCGCGGTCGAGGGCGCCGCGGACGACGCGGGCCGCCTGCGGCCGCGCTGCATGTCGGGGCAGGTGCTCACGATGAAGCGGCCGGGACTGGTGCGCTCGCTGCCCGCCGTGCCCGACGAGGACTGGGTCAAGGGCTTCTGGCTCTTCGCCGAGGAGGGCCAGGTGATCGCCCCGGCCGCGGGCTCCGCCGACTTCCTCACCGCGGCGGTGGGTTCGGCCCCGACCCGTACCGAGTGCGAACGCCGGCTGCGCGCCCTGGGCGCCCGGGTCATCGCCGGGACGACGATCGTGGCGCCCACCGGGACCAGCGCCCTGGCGGAGGCGCGATGAGGCGGCGGCTGTCGTCCGTGCGCTCGACGTACATGCTGGGCATGGTCGTCGACGCGACCGGCAGCGGCATGTACGTCCCCCTGTCGCTGCTCTACTTCCACCACGTGACCGGTCTGTCGCTCACCCGGGTCGGTGTCATCGTGACGACCGCCTCGGTGATCGGCCTGGTCAGCAACCCGGTCGCCGGCATCCTCATCGACCGCTTCAGCGCCCGCGCCGTACTGGTGGGGGGATACGTGCTGCGCGCCGCGGCCTTCTGCACGTATCCGCTGGTCCACAACGGCGTGGTCATGTTCGCGGTGGTGCTGCCGGTCGCCCTCGGCGACACCTCCTACCCGCCGGCCATCCAGTCCTTCGTGGCGGAGATCGTGCGGGGCACCGAGCGGGACAAGCTGCTCGCCCTGCAGCGCAGCCTGCGCAATGCGGGGCTGGGCGTGGGCGGCCTGATCGCCGGCGCGGCCCTCGCCATCGGCGACTCCGGCTACTACGTCGTCGTGCTCGGGGCCGCCGCCGGCTATCTGCTGTCGGCCGGGCTGCTCAGCACGATCCGACCCAGTGCCCCGGCGCAGCCGGCCGGCGGCCGGGTCTCCCGCAAGGGCGGCTACCGGATGGTGGCGCGCAACCGCCCCTTCCTCGGCCTGACGCTGCTGAACATCCCGACGGCCTTCGGCTACATGGTGCTGTCGGTGGCCCTCCCGGTGTACCTCACCCGCAACCTGGACGCGCCCGTCTCGCTGGTGGGCTTCCTCTACGCGGTCAACACGGTCGGCATCGCGCTGTTCCAGATCCCGGTCAGCCGGGTCGTCGTCCGCTACCGCAGGACGCGTGCGGTGGCGCTCGGCGCGAGCATCTTCGCGCTGTCCTTCGGCACCTTCGCGGTGCTCGGCCGCCTGTCGACCGGGGCCGCGCTGGCCGTGGGGGTCTTCACCGCGACCGCCGCCTTCACCGTGGGCGAGCTGCTGCACGGCGCCACGGCCTCCGCGCTGGTGGCCCAGGCCGCGCCGGAGGAGACCCGCGGCCGTCATCTCGCGGTCTACCAGCTGTCGTGGGCGGTGCCCATCGCGCTCGCGCCGACGGTGCTCACCGGCCTGCTGTCGGTGTCGGCCACCGGGATGTGGCTGCTGCTGGCCGCGGCCACGGCGGCCTCCGCGCTGGGTGTGCTGCGCCTTGAGCGCACCCTGCCCGCCGCCGCGGTGCATCCGGTGCTGCCCGGGGCGGCACCGGCCCTGTCCACGACCGGATCGACCAGAAAGGTGGCGTGACCGCCATGGGGATGTCCAGCTGGCGCGTGCTCGGCGAAGAGGACCCCGAATTCACGGAGGAGGAGGTCGCGGGACAAAGCGGCCTGGTCAGCCAGCTGCGTCCGCTGATAGCGGAGTTGAGCAAGCCCGGCGACCTGGTGTTCGATCCGTTCGCGGGCTGGGGCACCACGCTGGTGGCCTGCGCGGCCGAGCGGCGGCTCGGGGTCGGCATCGAGATCAACCCGTCCCGGGCGGAGGAGGCGCGGCAGCGCGTCGCGCGCTATCCGGAGCAGCGCATGCTCTGCGGCGACGCCCGCAGGCCCCCGCTCGACCCGGACACCGTGGACCTGGTCCTGTGCGACCTGCCGTACTTCGGCACCGACCTGGACCTCGAATCGCCCGACCCGGGCCAGATGTACGCGCTGCGCGACTACGACGTCTATCTGGCGGCGCTCGACGAGATCTTCGCGGCCGTCGCCCGGGTGATGCGGCCGGGCGCCTACGCGGTGGTCGCCGTGCAGAACCGGCGGATCGCAGACCGGTTCGTCCCGCTGGCCTGGGATGCCTCGCGGGTGCTCGGCCGCCATCTGACCCTGGGGGACGAGCGCGTCCACCTGTACGACTGGCCGGTCAAGGACGAGGACGACCCGATGCGGACGAACCGTTCGCACGAGTATCTGCTGATGGCCCGGAAGTGACCCGGCCCAGCGCGTACACGTCCGTCCCGGGCGGGTAGTCCGGCAGGGGCTCGGCCGGTGCGGGGCGCGCGGCGGCGTACTCGCTGCGCGCCATCCGGTAGCCGAGCTGGAAGCGGTGCTGGGCGCCGTACTGCTCGCGCAGCGAGGCGATGTGCCCCTGCACGGACCGCAGGCTCATGCCGAGGCGGCGGGCGATCGCCTTGTCGGAGCGGCCCTCGACCAGCAGTGCCTTGATGGCCTGCCGCATGTCGGGCACGACCTCGCCGGCGGCGTCCGCGGCCCGCACCGGACGGAAGGGGAAGCGCTCGGCCCGTACCCAGGCCCGCTCGAAGACGTCGCTGAGGAAGGCGACGACGGCGCGGTCCTGGATCAGCGCGGCGCTGTGGCGGTGTTCGCCGCCGGGGATGAAGGCGACCTCGGCGTCGACGATGATCAGCCGGTCGAAGAACTCAGGGAGGGTGCGCACCTGCCCGCCGTACGCCAGGACCTGCTGCACGTACTTCTTAGCGGGCTCGGAGAAGCGGGCGCTGTGCTGGAAGAGCGTCCGCATGGCGACCCCGCGCGTCAGCGGGTCCCGGACCGCCGCCAGGGCCTCGTGCAGGGTGGCTCCGGGGCCGGGTCCGTCCGGCTGGGCCGTGAGGATCTCGTGCTTCGCGCGCCATAACGCCTCGTTGATCGCGTCCTGGACCGCTGCCTGGCCGTCGAGGTGGCGGATACGGCCGGACGCCTCGGCGGTCCCGGCGCCGGCGCCTTCGGCGAGGACGAGCTGGCCCGCGGTTTCGATGGCGTAGCGCTCAAGGCTGCTGAGGGTGTCGGCGATCCGGAGCAGGGACTGCAGCGGTAAGTTCGGAGGGGGCAGGGTCTCCGGCGTCGGTGTACTGCCTGCGCTCATGAAAATCTTCCTTTCCATGGACTCGACCTGGGCACGGCGCCAGGGCCGCTGGTGCGGGCGCGCCAGCGGCCGGTCGTGAGCCGGGCGCAGGAGAGCACGTCGGGAGTTCTTCCGGCTTCCGCGGGGCGTGCGGTGCCCACCGGGCTCGCGGCGCGGCAGGGCGCCGGCGCCCGGTGGCGGGCAGGCGGGACGGCGGTGCGGTCGGGACGGCCCGCCCGGGGGTGATCCGGCTAGCGGTGCGCGCCCGGCCGGCGGCCACCGGGCAATTGATCAGCGGTCGAATACCGGCGCCGGAGGAGATCGACTCGATCCTCGGGCCCTCGACGGCCTTTCACGGGCTTTGGTTCCGGCCGACATCGACGCACACGCATATGATTCCCCCGTTTCGCGAAACCCCGGCGCCCCCGCGGCCGACTGCTGTGCGGCGGCCAAATGCGGTCGGGCACCGTACCCGCAGGCCTCGCCCCTTCCAGATCCCTCGTGAACGTTCAAGAAGTCTGCAATACAAGTGACGAACACTCAAGGGATTCCGGATCACAACTCTGGGCCGCCCGGCGGAATGCGGGGCTCAGTGCCAGGTCGCGGCGGTCCTACGGCGGCGCGGGTCGCGGCGGGTGGCCGGGGGGCCGTCGGACAATTCAGGACGGTCCCTTGCGGCGGACACCCCGGCAAGGGATCTTGAAACGACGGCCGGATGACGGGCGGTGCGGACGGATTCAGGGCACATGCCCCGGTAAAGTCCCCGCCGGCGGCGAATCCGGCGGCGGGATTTCCCGCGGCCCGCGGCACGGTCATTTCTGCCGGGCCGCACGGGGAATTGCCTGTTCGTAGGCCCCTTCGCCCTGTGCGGGTGAAGGGGCCACGGGCTTTCCCGGGGTGCCGGGCCGGATCAGACGGGGGCGGCGGCCGGCCAGAGGGCGTCGATGGACTTCTCGGCGGCGGCGAGGCTCTCGTCGGCCAGCGGGATCAGGTCGGACATGGCCGGGTTGACCTTGGCCAGGGTCAGTTCCGCGGTGATGAAGCGCGGGGTCAGGCCGGTCAGGGCGACGCCGTGCGGCAGCCACTGCTCGGCGTGGTCCCAGCCCTCGCGGGGCGTGCCGGGGGCGTAGCCGCCACCGCGGGAGAGGAGAACGATGAAGTCGCGGCCGCCGAGCAGGCCCTCGCGGGTCTCCGGGTCGACGGACAGGCCGACGGCGATCAGGTGGTCGACCCAGGACTTCACGGCGCTGGGCGGGCCGAAGTTGTAGACGGGCAGGCCGAGCAGCACGGTGTCGGCCGCCAGCACCTCGCCGACGACCTCCTCGCTCAGCGCCCAGGCGGCGGCCTGCGCCGGGGTGCGGTCGGCGGCCGGCACGGATCCGGCGTGGGCGGTGCTCGCGACGACGTGCGGCAGCGGGTTCTCGCCCAGGTCGCGGTAGGTGACGGTGCCCTCGGGGTGGGCGGCGCGCCAGGCCGCGGCGGCGCGGGCGGTGAGCCGGCGGCTGGTCGAGTTGGCGCCCTGGATGCTGGAGTCTATGTGTAGCAGGTGAGGCATCTCATTGACCTTTCGTTATTGGTTTGCATAACACCAACGATTTATACCACGACATGTTTCCTGCGTGTCCGGATAGACTGGACGGATGGCCTCCCTGCCCGTGCTGAACCAGCCGCCGAGGCGGTCGGGCGCGCTGCTCGACAACCTGGCCCGGCGGATGCGCCTGCACGCCGAATCCGTGCTGGAGCCGCTCGGGCTGCGCCCGCGGCATCTCGTGACGCTGACCGTGCTGCGGGACCGCGAGGGAAGCACGCAGCAGGCGCTCGCGACGACGCTGATGATGGACCGGGCGACGGTGGTCGGACTGCTCAACGATCTTGAGGCGGACGCCCTCGTGGAGCGGCAGCGCTCGCCCGAGGACCGCAGGCGGCACATCGTGCGGCTGACCGACCGCGGCGCCACGCTGCTCGCGAGGGCGGAGTTCGCGCTCGCGGCGGTGGAGGACGAGGTGCTGTGCGCGCTGGACGACAAGCAGCGGGCCACTCTCTACGACCTGCTGCTGCTCGCCGCGTCCGGGACGGTGCCGGACTGCGGGGCCGCCGCGGTACAGGCGGCGCCCGACGAGGCCTGCGACCCGATGGCCCACGGGGCCTGCCTCCCCGCGCCGCAGCAGCCGGCGCGGGACTGACCCGGGCGGCCCGGACTCCCGGACCCGGCGCCCGGCGTGAGCCGATCGTGCGGCCCGCCTGTTCCCGGCGCCGGTGCGACACAATCGGGGCGTGGTGTTCGGCATCCTCGGCGCGACGCGGGCTCTGGGCACGGACGGCGCCGAGCTGGCGCTGGGCGGGCCGCGGCGGCGCGCGCTGCTCGCCCTGCTGCTGAACGCCGACCGGACGGTGAGCGGCGAGCGGCTGATCGACGGGCTCTACGGGGAGCATCTGCCGGCCGGGGCCGGCAACGCCGTGCAGTCCGTGCAGTCCCAGGTCGCCCGGCTGCGCCAGGTGCTGCCGGTGCGATCGAGGGGCACCCGGCGGGCTAACGGCTGGTCGTCGCCCCCGACCAGGTCGACGCGCACCGCTTCCAGCGGCTCGGCGCCGAGGGCCGCGAGGCCCTGCTCGGCGGTGAACCGGCGCCGGCCGCCCGGCTGCTGCGGGAGGCGCTGGCCCTGTGGCGCGGCCCCGCGCTGGGCGACGTCGGCGACGCCCCGTTCGCTGCCGCCCGGGTCGCACGCCTGGAGGAACTGCGGACCGGCGCCGTCGAGGACCGCGACGAGGCCGACCCCGCCCTCGGGCGGCACCGCTCGCTGGTCGCCGAACTCGGTGAGCTGGTGGCGGCCCACCCACTGCGGGAACGGCTCCGCGGCCAGCTGATGCGGGCGCTGTACGGCAGCGGGCGCCAGGGAGGCCCTGGCCGCGTACGAGGCGGCCCGGCGGGAACTGGCGGACTCTCTCGGCGCCGGCCCGGGGCCCGAACTCGCCGCCGTCCACCTGGCCGTCCTGCGGGGCGAGCCGATGGCGGGGCCGCGGGATGTTCCACGTGAAACCGGAACCGGCGGGTGATCCTGGTGGCGGGCGGCCGGCCTGACGGCACGCCAGGCCGGCGCGGCGCGCGAGTCGGTCAGCGGCGGCGTCGGGACCGGCCGGCACCTGCCGGGCGCCCTCGGGCGGCAGGTCGCCGACGCCGCCGGGCGGGCGTTCACCGGCAGCCTGCACACCACGACGCTGATCGGGGGGACGCTATTGGTGTTGGGCGCCGTCGCCGCGCTGATCACCCTCAGGGATGTGCCAGCGGTGCTGGGCGAGCCCGAGCCGGGCCCGGCGCCGGCGGCGGGCCGACCGGTGCGGGGCCGCGGGGTCAGTTGTCGTCGCGGCGCGGGTTGTCCTCCTCGTATCGGGTGGCCTCGACCTCGGGGTCGGAGCCGGGGGAGCCGTCGACGTGGTCGATGTGGGCGCCGTTGCCGTTCACCGAGGCGGGAGTGCCGTCCAGCGGGTCGACCACCGTCAGGGTGCTGGTGCTGCTGATCCGTTCGACGGCCTCGTCCGCGTCCGTCGGCTCGGTCGGCTCCACCAGCCAGTCGGGGTTGGCCTGCTTGCTCCACCAGCGCCAGGCCGCGAAGGCGGCGCCGCCGACCAGGCCGGCCACCACCACACCGCGGAAGACCCGGCCGGTGCGCTGCCGGCGGACCCGCCTGCGGACCAGCCGGTCGATGTCCGCGGCCGTCACCTGGCCGCGCAGCGCGTGCAGGGCGGCGGCGCCGCGCAGCACCGCCTCGTTGGTCACCGGCACCGCGACGGCCCGGGTCGCCGCGACCGCGGAACCCACCTTCGGCGCGGTGAAGTCGGCCGCCGTCCTGGCGGTGTCCCGGGTCCGCCGGGCGGCGGTCTCCACAGCTTCCGCGGCCTTCGGCGGCACGGCCGCCCACGCCTGGCCACGGGCCTGCCGCACCTGGGCGGCGAGCTTGGCGTCGTACGTCTGCTTGGCAAGCGCGCCGGCGTGCTGCGCGTACGTACCGGCCTGTTGTGCGTAACGCGCGGCCTCGTCCTTGGCCGTGCTCGCGTACGGCGCAGCGGCCTCCGCGGCATGCCGCACACTGTCCTTCGTGATGTCGGCCGCGTTGCGCACGCTGTCGATGCGGGTCACAGGAACCTCCTCCTCGGTGGCGTACGTTTTCCGCCTGTCCACCCGGTTTGAAATCATGCCCGGCCGCGCGACGCACGGCATGTGCGGACGGGCATACGGGTCACTCGGCCAGGCCGCCGCGCAGCCCGTTCTGACGGAGAACGGGGGAAGCCCGCACGCCTGCTCGGGGCGTGCAAGGATTTGGCCCTGTCAGCGAAGACTATGGAAGGTAGACCGTGGCCGAGCAGCTCTACGCCACCCTGAAGACGACCCACGGCGACATCGTGGTCCGGCTGCTGCCGAATCATGCGCCCAAGACGGTGGCCAACTTCGTCGGCCTCGCCGAGGGCACCCGCGAGTGGACCGATCCGCGGACCGGCAAGGCATCCCATGACAAGCTCTACGACGGTACGGTCTTCCACCGGGTCATCTCCGGCTTCATGATCCAGGGCGGCGACCCGCTGGGGAACGGAACCGGCGGCCCCGGTTACGAGTTCGCCGACGAGTTCCACCCGGACCTGGCCTTCGACAAGCCCTACCTGCTGGCGATGGCCAACGCGGGACCGGCCACCAACGGCTCGCAGTTCTTCATCACGGTCGCCCCCACCACCTGGCTGACCCGTAAGCACACCATCTTCGGCGAGGTCGCGGACGACGCCAGCAAGAAGGTGGTGGACGGGATCATCAACAGCCCCGCCAATCCGCGGACCGACCGGCCGCTTGAGGACGTCGTGATCGAATCGGTCGTCGTGGAGAAGCAGGCCTGACGTACCCTTCGGGAACATCGCGCCCCGCCCGCACGTCCAAGTGGGCGGGGCGCTCGCGCGTCTCGGAGCGCTGTGACCAGGGGAGTGCGTTCATGGACCAGGCGGTCTGCTGCTACCGGCATCCGGACCGGGAGACCGGCATACGCTGCACCCGGTGCGACAAGCCCATCTGCCCGGAGTGCATGGTCAGTGCCTCGGTCGGCTTCCAGTGCCCGGACTGCGTCCGGCAGGGGTCGGGGCACACGCCCCGGCCGCGGACGGTGGCCGGCGGGGTGGTGGCGCACGACCCGATCCTGATCACCAAGATCCTCATCGCGCTGAACGTCGCGGTCTTCGCGCTGGAGCTGGCGGTCGGCGACCGGGTGGTGCAGGACCTGAGCCTGTACGCGGCCTGCACCCCCAAGATGTTCGGCCCGCAGCACTGCGTCGGGGTCGCCGACGGCGAGTGGTACCGGGTGATCACCTCGGCCTTCCTGCACGACCGGGGAAACTACGGCCACATCGTCTTCAACATGCTGTCGCTGTGGTGGATCGGCGGCCCGCTGGAGCGGCTGCTCGGCCGCAGCCGCTACATCGTGATCTATCTGCTCTCCGCGCTGGCCGGCAGCGCCGCTGTGCTGCTGATCACACCGGACGCGCTGACGCTGGGCGCGTCCGGGGCGATCTTCGGACTGTTCGGCGCGACGGCGGTCTTCATGCGGCGGCTGCGCTACGACATGCGGCCGATCCTGATCCTGCTGGTGCTGAACATCGTGTTCAGCTTCACCTGGCCCAATGTCAGCTGGCAGGCGCACCTGGGCGGGCTGGTGGCGGGCACCGCGGTCGCCACGGCCATGGCGTACGCACCGCGGGAGCGGCGGGACGTCGTGCAGTGGGGGACGGCCGCCGGTGTGCTGGTGCTGACCGTGGTGCTCACGGTGATCGCTGTGGCGCAGGTCACGTCCTGAGGGCCGTGACCGCTGGCGTTGATCACACGTTATCCACAGCGGGTAGGGGATCCTGTGCAAGTTGTGCACAACCCGCGTGAACGCCTGTGCGGCTGGTCACTGATCCGGGTTGTCCCGGTTTTCCCGGCAAGATCAGTCCAGTTCGGTGTCCGGACAGCAAACGACCGGTGGCCGACGGTCCCGGCCACCGGTCGTACCGGCGTCAACCTCGTAGAGGTTATCCACAGATCTTCCGACCTTTTCCCCACTGTGGATAACTGTGTGGACAACTACTTCCACTGGGTCGAGACGACGAACCCGCCGGCGATGAAGCCGAAGCCCACCACGATGTTCCAGTTGCCGAACGCGTCCACCGGCAGGCTGCCCTGGGTGACGTAGAACAGCACGATCCAGGCGAGGCCGACGATGAAGAACGCCAGCATCAGCGGGGCCACCCAACTGCGGCCGCCCAGTTTTATGGCGGTGGCGGCCTTCGCCGGGGGCGGGGTGAAGTCGGCCTTCTTGCGGATCCGTGACTTCGGCACGAGGGAGTCTCCTGTCGATGCGCTGCGTAACCGCGCGGATGGTGCGGGGCGGTCCTGGCGGGTAATGGGGTGGCAGTCCGGTGCAGGCGAGGAGCACTGCCGCCGCCGGGCGTCCGTTAGCGTAGTGCTTCCTCAGGTTGTAAGGAGACAGCGTACGGTGGCGACGGATTCCGGTGGAAGCGCACCCACCCCCTCCCCACGTGCTGTCACCCGCACCGTAGCGCTGCGAGTGCTCAGTGCGGGAGTCTTCGCACTGGCAGGACTGATCTTCTGGATGAGTTTCGACACCGCCAAGGGCGTGGACATCCGCAGTGACGACCCGCTGCCGAAGCTCTCCGACACCATTCGCACCAAGAACACCCGTAATGGCCAACTGGAGAACCAGCTGACCGGCGTCCGGGACGACGTCGACCGGCTGACCCGGCAGGGCAGCGGCCTGAGCGCCGCCGAGCAGGCCGCGATCGACGCGCTGGCCAGGACGGCGGGCACCGACCCGCTCACCGGTCCCTCGATCGAGGTCACCCTCAACGACGCCCCGCCCAACGCCACCGCCCTGGTCCCCGGCGTCCCCGACCCGCAGCCCAACGACCTGGTGATCCACCAGCAGGACCTGCAGGCCGTCGTCAACGCGCTGTGGCAGGGCGGCGCCAAGGGCATCCGGGTGATGGACCAGCGGCTGATCTCCACCAGCGCGGTCCGCTGCGTCGGCAACACCCTCATCCTGCAGGGCCGCGTCTACTCGCCGCCGTACCGGATCACCGCCGTGGGTGACCAGGCGAAACTGCGGCAGGGGCTCAACAACAGCCCGGCGATCCAGAACTATCTGCAGTACGTGGCCGCGTACGGCCTCGGCTGGAAGGTCACCGCGGCCAAGTCCGTCACCCTTCCCGGCTACACCGGCTCGACCGTTCTCCACTATGCGCAGCCTGTGGGCCGGCCGTGAGAACCGGCCGGTCGGCGGCCTGCGGGAGGGCGGACGCCGACGTGAAGCCATGACGAAGCTTTGTCCGGCTACCAACCCACTCCGGGGGATCTCCCCTTACTCTGTTCCGGGGAGCCGGAAGGAAAGGGACCGCATGTACGGCTGGATCTGGCGGCATCTGCCGGGCAACGCATGGATGAGGGCGCTGACCGCCCTCGCGCTGGCCCTGATCGTCGTCTACGTCCTCTTCCAGTACGTGTTCCCGTGGGCGGAGCCGCTGCTGCCGTTCAATGACGTGACTGTCGACAATGGGATGGCCGCCGTCCGATGAGCGCACGCATTCTCGTGGTCGACAACTACGACAGCTTCGTCTTCAACCTCGTGCAGTACCTCTACCAGCTCGGCGCCGAGTGCGAGGTGCTGCGCAACGACGAGGTGCAGCCCGCGCACGCGCAGGACGGCTTCGACGGGGTGCTGCTCTCCCCCGGTCCCGGCACCCCGGAAGAGGCGGGGGTGTGCGTCGACATGGTGCGGCACTGCGCGTCGACGGCCGTGCCGGTCTTCGGCGTGTGCCTGGGGGTGCAGTCCATCGCGGTGGCCTACGGCGGCGTCGTCGACCGGGCGCCGGAGCTGCTGCACGGCAAGACCTCACTGGTGACCCACGAAGGCGTCGGCGTCTTCGCCGGGCTGCCGACCCCTTTCACCGCCACGCGTTACCACTCGCTCGCCGTGGAGGGCAGCACCCTTCCGGATGAGCTGCAGGTCACCGCGTGGACGGAGAACGGCATCATCATGGGGCTCCGGCACCGGGACGCGGCCGTCGAGGGTGTGCAGTTCCACCCCGAGTCGGTGCTCACCGAATGGGGGCACAAGATGCTGGCGAACTGGCTCGCCGAGTGCGGTGACGACGCCGCCCCGGGCCGCTCGCACGGACTCGCACCGGTCGTCGGGAGGGCGGGGGTGTGACCACGCTCCGCCCGGAGCGCCCCGCGGACGGCCCGATGTCGTACGAGGACACCGGGCAGTTCAAAGCTGTCGTGGAGCGGCTGGACGACCCCCTGAACGACCCGCTGCCCGGCCGCCCCCCGGCGGTGCGGGACGAACCGGAGCAGCCGCTCCCCGAGCCGGACTTCCCGGAGCCGGGTCTTCCCGCGCCGGACTTCACCGGGCCGGACTTCCCGGAGCCCGCCTTTCCCGCGCCGCCTCTTCCCGGGACGTCCGCCGCCGGGCCTGCGGCGGCTCCCCCGTGGGGCCGCGCCCCGGAGCGCGACGAGCCCGCGGCGCGCGTGCGGGAGGAGCCAGGGCCGCCCGTCGCGGAGCCGCCCTTCCCCGGGCCGCCCGTCGCCGATATGGCGCAGACCGCACGGATGCCCGTCGTGGTCGAGCCGGACCCGCCCGCGCAGGACGTCGGGCCGGACGCGGCCGTACCGCCGCCGCTCGCGCCGCCGGGGCCGCCGCCGGACGGGGGCAGGGCCGCCAGGCGCAAGGCCGCGCGGCAGGGCGGCGGTGGTGGTCACCGGGCCGGGGGGCGCGGGGCGAGCGGGCCCGCGCACGGCCCCGGTACGCCCCAGGAGGCGTCCTCAGCGCCGCTGAGCCGGGTGGAGGCCCGGCGGGCCGCCAAGGCCGCCAAGGACAGCCCCGCGGTCGTCGCGAGCCGGATCGTCGGCGAGCTGTTCATCACCACCGGCGTCCTGATGCTGCTCTTCGTCACCTATCAGCTGTGGTGGACCAACGTCCGCGCCCACCAGCAGGCCAACGGCGCCGCGAACAACCTCCGCCACCAGTGGGACAGCGCCTCCACCGACCCCGACCGGGTGCCCGGCACCTTCTCGCCCGGCCAGGGCTTCGCGATCATGTACATCCCCAAGCTGGACGTCAAGGCGCCCATCGCGCAGGGCATCTCGAAGCACAATGTGCTCGACAAGGGCATGATCGGCCACTACGACGGCGAGCTGAACACGGCGATGCCCTGGGACAAGACCGGCAACTTCGCGGTCGCCGCCCACCGCAACACCCACGGCGAGCCCTTCCGCTACATCAACCACCTGGTGGCCGGCGACAAGGTGGTGGTCGAGACGGCGAGCGACTACTACACCTACGAGGTCACCAGCGAGCTGCCCTCCACCCCGCCGTCCAACACCAGCGTGCTCAAGCCGATCCCGGTCGGCTCCGGCTTCACCGCGCCCGGCCGCTACCTCACCCTCACCACCTGCACGCCCGAATTCACCAGCACCAACCGGCTGATCGTGTGGGGCAAGCTGATCGAGGAACGGCCGCGCAGCAAGGGCAAGCCCGACGCGCTCGTCGGTGACTGACGGATCCGCCGAGCCCCCTGCCACCGCCACGAGGAGCGTCCCCCGACGTGCCATCAGACGTGTCATCAGACGTGCCGCTGCCCGACGTGCCACCGCCGGACGCGAAGCCGGACGCAGCGCCGAACGCGGATCCGGACGCGCAGCCGACCGGCGTGACGGCCGGCAGACCCGTCCGGCGGGGCGGCGCCGCCCGCGTCATCAGTGTCGTCGGCGAGCTGCTGATCACCGCCGGGGTCGTACTGGCCCTCTTCGTCGTCTACTCGCTGTGGTGGACCAACGTGGTGGCCGACCGGCACGCGGCCAGGGCCGCCGACAAGGTGCGCCGGCAGTGGTCGCAAGGGTCGCAGGGAGCGCCCGCGCGCGGCCTCGACACCAAGGACGGCATCGGCTTCCTGCACGTCCCGGCGATGGGCAGGAACTACGAGGTGCTGGTCAAGAAGGGCACCGCGACCGACGTGCTCAACGAGGGCGTCGCCGGCTACTACACCGACCCCACCCCCGCGGCCATGCCCTGGGATCCGGCCGGCAACTTCACCCTCGCCGCCCACCGCGACGGCCACGGCGCGAAGTTCCACAACATCAACAAGATCCACGACGGCGATCCGGTGGTCTTCGAGTCCAAGGACACCTGGTACGTCTACAAGGTCTACAAGGTCCTCGACCAGACCTCGAAGTACGACGTCGCCGTGGCCGACCAGGTCCCCAAGGAGTCCGGCCGGAACAAGCCGGGACGCTACATCACCCTGACGACCTGCACCCCGGTCTACACCTCGCGCTACCGCTACGTCGTGTGGGGCGAGCTGGTCCGCACCCAGAAGGTCGACGCGCAAAGAACGCCGCCGCCCGAACTGCGATAGTCCGGACGGCGGCGTTCACGGCGGGTGCCGTGCCGGGCTAGTGGCCTCCGCCACCGGGTCCTGTGGCGGTCTGCACCTGGATCTGCTGGCCCTGGGTCAGCGGGGAGCCCTGGGTCGGGTTGCTGGCGATGACCCACGCGTTGCCGTCCTCGGGGCCGCCGTTCACCACCACGATGGACAGGCCGAGGTTCATCCCGTTCAGCTGGTTGCGTACGTCGTTGAGCCGGTGGAACTGCACGTTGGGCATCGTCTGGCCCTGCGGCGGGTTCTGCGACTGATCGGGTCCTGTGGAGATGACCAGGTTGATCCGGTCGTCCTTGGCCGCCTTGCTGCCGCCCTGCGGGGTCTGGCTGATGACGGTGCCGGACGGGAAGTTCGGGTCCTGGGACGACTGCGAGGTCGTGTGGACGTTGGTGAAGCCGTCGTTGCTCAGCTGGTCCAGCGCGCCCTGCTTCGGGAAGCGGGTCAGGTCCGGGACGTCGATCTGCTCGGGCTGGACCGCGACCTTGAGGGTGATCACCGTGCCCTTGGGCTGCTTGGTGTCGGCCGCCGGGCTCTGGCTCAGGACGGTGTTCTCGTCCTTGGTGGTGGAGACCTGGTCCTCGCGCTTCACGGTGAAGCCGGCGCTGGTCAGCTCCTGCTGCGCCGCGTCATAGGTGTCGTTCTTCACGTCGGGCACCGCGATCGGTGCCGGGCCCTTCGACAGGACGACGGTGACCGTCTTGTTGGACGGGATCGCGGTGTCGGCGGCCGGGGTCTGCGTGCAGATCATGTCCTTCTCGACGCCCTCGCAGAAGGCGGGCGTGCCCTTGACCAGGGTGATGTCCACGTTCTGCGCGGTGGTCTGGGCCTCGGCGTAGGACTTGCTGACGAAGTTCGGCACCTTGGCGTCGGCTCCCGCGCCGCCGCCGTCGAAGACCGCCTTGCCCAGGAAGATCGCACCGACCAGCACCAGGACGCCGGCCACGACCAGCAGCACGGTGGACGTACTGCCGCCCTTCTTCTGCCGGCGGCGGTCGGGGCGGTCGTCGTAGCCGTAGCCGCCGTCGTCGTCGCGGGACGGCGGCAGCATCGAGGTGTGCGGGTCGGACTGCTGGGGCAGGGCGGTGGTGGGGGAGTTGTCGGCGTAACCGTGCGGGTAGCCGTAGCCCGCCGCGCCCATGGCGACGGCCGCGGCAACGGGCTGGCCGTCCAGCGCCGCCTCGACGTCGGCGCGCATCTCGTCGGCCGACTGGTAGCGGTAGTCCGGGTCCTTGGTCAGCGCCTTGAGGACGATGGCGTCCATCGCCGGGGTGACCTCGGGGTCGTAGACCGACGGCGGCTGCGGGTCCTCGCGTACGTGCTGGTAGGCCACCGCGACCGGGGAGTCGCCGATGAAGGGCGGGCGTACGGTCAGCAGCTCGTAGAGCAGGCAGCCGGCGGAGTACAGGTCGGAGCGGGCGTCGACCTGCTCGCCCTTGGCCTGCTCGGGCGACAGGTACTGCGCGGTGCCGATGACGGCCGCGGTCTGCGTCATGGTCATGCCGGAGTCGCCCATAGCGCGGGCGATGCCGAAGTCCATGACCTTGACCTGGCCCGTGCGGGTCAGCATCACGTTGGCCGGCTTGATGTCGCGGTGGACGATGCCCGCCCGGTGGCTGTACTCCAGCGCCTGGAGGATGCCGACGGTCATCTCCAGTGCCCGGTCGGGCAGCAGCTTGCGTCCGGAGTGCAGCAGCTCGCGCAGGGTGGAGCCGTCGACGTACTCCATCACGATGTACGGGATCGAGATGCCGTCGACGTAGTCCTCGCCGGTGTCGTAGACAGCGACGATCGAGGGGTGGTTGAGCGAGGCGGCCGACTGGGCCTCCCGGCGGAAGCGGGCTTGGAAGGACGGGTCGCGGGCAAGATCCACCCGCAGCGTCTTCACAGCGACGGTACGGCCGAGGCGGGTGTCGTGCGCGATATACACCTCGGCCATGCCACCGCGGCCGAGCACCGAGCCCAGCTCGTACCGGCCGCCGAGGCGACGCGGCTCTTCCATAGCTCTGCCCTCTCCTCAAACCCGTATCTTGACGTTCACGACCCGAATTTCCGCTAACCCATGCCCTGCGCCCGCACGGAGATACGGTACCGGGCGTTACCGGCCCGTTCGCGCCCCGGCCGTCCGCCGATACCCGACCGGTATGTGGCCGGGCGCCGGGGCGCGCGCGAGGGTCGTCCCGGCCGGCATTCGCGCCTCGACCATGTGCCGGTCACTTGTTCAGTACCGCTTCCATCACGCTCTGGGCGATCGGCGCCGCCAGACCGCCACCGCTGATGTCGTCGCGGTTGGCGGCGCCGTCCTCGACGACGACTGCCACGGCGACCGGCGAGCCCTGGTCGGTCATGGCGTAGGAGACGAACCAGGCGTACGGGGCCTTGTCATTGTTGATGCCGTGCTGCGCGGTGCCGGTCTTGCCGCCGACCCTGACCCCGGGAATCTTCGCGTTCTTGCCGGTGCCGTCGTTGACGACGGTCTCCATCATCGACTGGAGCTTCTGCGCGTTCTCCGGCGACAGCGGCTTGCTCAGCTCCTTGGGGTCGGTCTGCGAGATGGTGCTCAGGTTCGGCGCCACCAGCTTGTCGACCTCGTAGGGCTGCATCAGCACGCCGTTGTTGGCGATGGCCGAGGCGACCATGGCCATCTGGAGCGGGGTGGCCGCGGTGTCGAACTGGCCGATCGAGGACTGGGCGACCTGGTCCGGGCTCATCTTGGTGTCGAAGTTGCTCGCGTCCGCGCGGACCGGGATGAGCTGCTCCTTGTTGAAGCCGAACTTCTCCGCCTCGTCCACCATGCCCTTGAGTCCGACGTCGACGCCGAGCTTGCCGAAGACCGTGTTGCAGGACTGCCGCAGCGCGTTGCGCAGCGAGGTGTCCTTGCACTGGATGTGGCCCTCGTTCTTCAGCGGCACCGTGGTCCCCGGCAGGGTGTACGGGTCGGGCGACGTCGTCGAGGCGTCCACATCGGTCACCTTGCCGGACTCCAGCGCCGCAGCCGCCGTGACCAGCTTGAACGTCGAGCCGGGCGGGTAGGTCTGGCGCAGCGCCCGGTTCAGCGACGGGTCGTCCGGGTCGTTCTTCTTGTCCAGTGCGACCCAGTTCTTCTCGTCGGTGTTGGAGTAGCCCGCGATGCCCGACGGGTCGTACGACGGGGTGCTCGCCATGGCGAGGATCGCGCCGGTGCGCGGGTCCAGCGCGACGACCGCGCCCTTCTTGCCGCCGAGGCCCTTGAAGGCCGCCGTCTGCGCCTTGGCGTTCAGCGTGGTCACCACGTTGCCGCCCTGCCGCTGCTTGCCGGTGAGCAGGTCGATGGTGCGGTTGAAGAACAGCCGGTCGTCGTCGCCGGTGAGGAACTTGTCCTCGACGCCTTCCAGGAAGCTGGTGCCGTACGCCTGCGAGGCGTGGCCGGTGACCGGTGCCCACATCGGGCCGTCGGTGTAGGTGCGCTTGTACTTGAAGTCGCTGCCGTTGGTCTCGGTGTGGCCGGTGACGGCCTTGCCGTCCACGACGATGTCGCCGCGCGGCTGGGCGTACTGGTTGATCGCGACCCGGCGGTTGTGCGTGTCGTTGGACAGCTGGTCGGCCTGGACGAACTGCACGTAGTTGACCCGCAGCAGCAGGGCGAGGACGAGAAGACCGCAGAAGACCGCGACCCGTCGTAGCGGCTTGTTCACTGCGTACGCACCACCTGGGTCGCTTCGGCGTCGGGTGAGGGGGCGGGGCTCGGGGCCGGCCGCCGCGCGGTGTCGCTGATCCGCATCAGGATCGCGACCAGGGCCCAGTTGGCGATCACCGAGGAACCGCCCTGGGCCATGAACGGCATGGTCATACCGGTCAGCGGGATGAGCCCGGTCACACCGCCGGCCACCACGAAGACCTGTAGCGCGAAGGCGCCGGACAGGCCGATGGCCAGCAGCTTGCCGAACGGGTCGCGGGCGGCCAGCGCGGTCCGTATGCCGCGCTCGGTCAGCAGCCCGTAGAGCAGCAGGACGGCCATCAGGCCCGCCAGGCCCAGTTCCTCGCCGACGGTGGCGAGGATGTAGTCGCTCTTCGGCGCGATGCCGAGGATCAGCCGGGAGTACCCCTGGCCGAGCCCCGAACCGAAGATGCCGCCGGAGCCGAACGCGTACATCGCCTGCGCCGTCTCGGTGACGCCGCCGTTGGGGGCCAGCGCGAGCGGGTGCAGCCAGTTGTCGACGCGCTCCTTGACGTGGTGCTCGAAGGTGGACACGAAGACAGCGCCGCCCGCGCTGAGCAGCAGGCCGAAGACGATCCAGCTGGTCCGCTCGGTGGCCACGTAGAGCATGATCACGAAGAGGCCGAAGAACAGCAGCGAGGTGCCCAGGTCGGTCTCGAAGACCAGGATCAGCAGGCTGATGCCCCAGATGACCAGGATCGGGCCGAGGTCCCGGCCGCGCGGCAGGTACAGGCCCATGAAGCGGCGGCTGGCCAGCGCCAGCGCGTCCCGCTTGACCATCAGGTAGCCGGCGAAGAAGACGGTGATGACGATCTTCGCGAACTCACCCGGCTGGAGCGAGCCGATGCCGGGCAGCGTGACCCAGATCTTCGCGCCGTTCACCCCGGGGAAGAAGACCGGGGCGACCAGCAGCGCCAGGGCCAGCACCATCGAGATGTAGGTGTAGCGCTGCAGGATCCGGTGGTCCTTGAGGAAGACCAGGACGCCGATGAAGAGCAGCACGCCGACGGTGGACCACATCAGCTGCTTGGGCGCCATCGCGGCGCCCAGGCTCGGCTCCTGGTCGAGCCGCCAGATCAGCACCAGGCCGAGGCCGTTGAGCAGGGTGGCGATCGGCAGCATCAGCGGGTCGGCGTACGGGGCGAACTTGCGTACCAGCAGGTGGGCCACCGCGGCCAGCAGGCCGAGTCCGACACCGTAACCGAGCAGGCCCGCCGGGACCGAGCCGTTCTTGGCCAGGCCGACGTTCGCGTAGGCGAAGACCGGGATCAGGACGGCGAAGACGAGCAGGGCTAGCTCGGTGTTGCGGCGGTTGGGAGCGCCGATCGACGTGATGGTGGTGGTGTTGCTGGCGCTCATGACGAGCCGACCCCTCCTGGTGTTACGGCTGGCCCGACGTGCAGTTCGGGGCCAGCTTCTGCTCGTCCGGCGTCAGCGTCGGCGTCGGGGCGGTGGTCGGGGTGGTGCTCTTCTTCGGGGTGGACGCGTTCGTGCCGCCGACGGGGGTGCCGGCCGCGCCGCCCGTCGCCGACATCTGGCCCTCGGCCTTCTTCGCCGCCGCGGCGGTCTGGCCCGCGACCGCCTTGGCGTCGGCGACCTTCTTGCACACCGACGCCTGCCTGGCCAGCTCGTCGGCCTTGTCGTCGGCCTGGCCGAGGCTGCTGAGCGCGATGGTGCTCCTGACCTGGTCGCGCTGATACGACGGCAGGTACTTGAGTTCGATATCGGTGCGGTCCTTGTGCACCTTGGACAGGCTGAGCCAGGCCAGCTTCTGGTCGATGCCCCGGTAGACGGCGACATGGTCGCCCTTGGCGCCGACGTAGTACTGGGTCTGCGTCCAGGCGTACCCGCCGTAGAGGGCGCCGCCGACCACGGCGAGGACGGCGACACCGATCAGGGTGCGCCTGGGCCACTTGCGGGACTTGCCCGGCTTGCCGAGGTCGGCGTCGTCGTGGCCGCCGAAGCTGCCCAGCGGGGCGCCGGCGGCGCCCGGGACCGGGTCGCCGCTGCCGGGCGGCCCGAAGGCGCCGGGCGGTCCCGCCTGCTGCGGGGTACGGCCCAGCTCGGCCGCGCGGCCGGCCGGGGTCTGCAGGTGGCGGGCGTCGCTGAGCGGCAGCTGGGTGTCGGCGACCGCGCCGACCACCACGGGGGTGTCGTTGAGCTGGGCGGCCAGCGTGTCGCCGTCGTCGGTGTCCAGGACGTCGGCCACGATGCAGGTGATGTTGTCCGGGCCGCCGCCGCGCAGCGCGAGCTGGATCAGCTCCTGCACGGTCTCGTGCGGCGCCTGGTAGCCGGCCAGGGTGTCTTCCAGGGTCTGGTGGCTGACCACCCCCGACAGGCCGTCGGAGCAGATCAGATAGCGGTCGCCGACCCGGACCTCGCGGATGGACAGGTCGGGCTCGACCCGCTCGCCACTGCCCAGCGCGCGCATCAGCAGGGAGCGCTGCGGGTGGGTGGTGGCCTCCTCCTCGGTGATCCGGCCCTCGTCCACCAGCCGCTGCACCCAGGTGTGGTCCTGGGTGATCTGGGTGAGGACGCCGTCGCGCAGCAGGTACGCGCGCGAGTCGCCGACATGGACCAGGCCGAGCCGCTGGCCGGTCCACAGCAGGGCGGTCAGCGTGGTGCCCATGCCCTCCAGCTGCGGGTCCTCCTGGACCATCTGCAGCAGCTGGTCGTTGGCGCGCTGCACGGCGGTGCCCAGCGACGTGAGGATGTCGGAGCCGGGAATGTCGTCGTCAAGCGTGACGATGGTGGAGATCACCTCGGAGGAGGCGACCTCGCCGGCGGCCTGGCCGCCCATGCCGTCGGCGATCGCGAGCAGACGGGGGCCGGCGTAGCCGGAGTCCTCGTTCCCCTCGCGGATCATGCCCTTGTGCGAACCGGCGGCGAAACGCAGGCTCAGAGACATGCGCACCTCCCCCGTCGGCTCCGGGTACATCCGCACGCTGCCCACCCTCTCGCTCGCGCGTCGTGGCTCCGCTCGCCCATTGTGCGACTACTTCCGCAGCTCGATGACGGTCTTGCCGATGCGGATCGGCGCACCCAGCGGGACCGGGGTCGGCGTGGTCAGCCGGTTCCGGTCGAGATAGGTGCCGTTCGTGGATCCGAGATCCTCGACGATCCACTGTCCGTCGCGGTCCGGGTAGATCCTGGCATGCCGGCTGGACGCGTAGTCGTCATCGAGGACAATCGTCGAGTCATGTGCCCGGCCGAGCGTGATCGTCTGCCCCTGGAGCGCCACCGTGGTGCCCGCCAGCGACCCCTCGGTGACCACCAGCTTGGTGGGGGCGCCGCGGCGCTGGCGGTTGTTCTGCGCCGGCTGCTGCGCGCGCCGGTCCTGCGCCGCGGCCTGCTGGCGCTGCTGGGGCGGGCGGGCGCCGGCGTCGCCGCGGCGTCCGGCGCGCTGGGTCACCCGGGTCCCGAAAAGGTCGCTGCGGATGACTTGCACCGCGACGATCACGAACAGCCACAGAACGGCGAGGAAACCCAACCGCATGACCGTCAGGGTCAGCTCTGACATTGGCCCCGCTTCACCCTTCGGCTTGCCGATAGACGATGGTGGTGCTCCCGACAACGATGCGGGAGCCGTCGCGGAGCGTAGCGCGCTGGGTGTGCTGCCCGTCCACCACGATGCCGTTCGTCGATCCCAGGTCCTGCACCAGGGAGGGTGTGCCCACCCGGATCTCGCAGTGTTTGCGCGATACGCCCGGGTCGTCCACCCGGACGTCCGCCTCGGTGGAGCGGCCGAGGACCAGGGCGCCCCGGGTGATCTGGTGCCGGGTGCCGTTGATCTCGATCCAGCGCCGGGTGCCGGCCGCGGCGGAGCCCGCCGGGGCTCCGGTGCCGGGGAGCCGGGTGACCGGAGCGGGCGGCCGGCCGGCGCCGCCCGCGGGCGGCGGGGCGGCCGGCAGCGGCGGCACGGCGGCGGGACGCTGCGGTCCCGCGCCCGGCTGCTGTCCGCCGGCCGGCGGGAAGGGGGTGCGGGGCGGCGGCTGCTGGTAGCCCTGCGGGGACTGGGCGTGCGTCGCCTGCGGATACGGCGCCCGCTGGGCCGGCTGGCCGGGCGGGCCCTGCTGTCCCTGCGGGAACTGGGGCTGCTGCGATTCGCTGGAGGCGAGGGTGCGGCTGCGGACCCGGTACAGGCCGGTGTCGAGGTCGGCCGCCTGCTCCAGGTGCACCCTGATGCTGCCCATGAACGTGTAGCGCTGCTGCTTGGCGTAGTCGCGGACCATCCCGGCCAGCTCGTCGCCCAGCTGCACCGCGTACGGGCTCAGCCGCTCGAAGTCGGGGGTGCTCAGCTCCACGATGAAGTCATTGGGCACCACCGTGCGGTCCCGGTTCCAGATCGTGGCGTTGTTGTCGCACTCGCGCTGCAGCGCGCCCGCGATCTCGACGGGTTGCACCTCGCTCTTGAACACCTTGGCGAAGGTGCCGTTCACCATGCCTTCCAGCCGCTGCTCAAAGCGCTTCAGTACTCCCACGGGGCACCTCCCTCCTCGGGGCCTTCCACCGAGTCGAATCCGATACTGCTTACTGATCGTATCCACGCGCGGGAAAAACCTGTGGTTCCCCGAACGCCCTGGGCAGGGCAGTGTCAACCCTCACACCGGCCGCGCTTCCCCTCCCTCTGCCCAGAGCGATGGTAGATGCGACCTCGTGCCCAGTGCTCCCAGTGTCGCGCACCGTCGGCCACGCTCGCGCCGTCTCCCGCCATCCCGTCTGCCCCCATTCCGCCGCCTCTCCCGCCACCTCTCCCATCAGCCTCCCGCCAAGGTCCCGCCCGGGCCGAACAGATGTGATTCCACCCCGTACCCCGTGCTAATCTTCTGCATGTCGGAAGGCACTCCCACCTCACCGGACCGAACGGTCCAGCGGATGTGTGAGAATCGAACGGCAGCACCCATGCGCGGGTGGCGGAATAGGCAGACGCGCTGGATTCAGGTTCCAGTGCCCGAAAGGGCGTGGGGGTTCAACTCCCCCCTCGCGCACAGCGAAGCACCGTTGAAATGGTGCCCTTCACAAGTGACGGAAGTCGCTGGGGAGGGCACCATTTCGCGTTCCGGGACCAGCGTGTCGGTGGACGTCCGGCTCCGGTCGCCGCGCGGGTGCGGTCAGGCGGGACCGGCGCGGGCGCGGGCGGGGTAGCGCGCGGTGAAGAGGGCGGGGCGAGGTCCTGCCGAGGGTGTTCATCCTCGGGGTCCTCACTCCTCTGGAGGCGGTCACCTGCCTCAGTCCCGAAGCGGCCCGCGCCGCCGAGGGGCATGCCGGACTCGGCGGCTGGACGCCGCGGTCGGCTGGGGGGACGACCGCCTGTCGGTCTACGGGCGGCTCGCGCTCGAGTACGGCCTGCGGATGACCGCCATGCACGAGGAACGGGCGGGCTGGGCCCAAGAGCAGGTCGCCGAGCTGACCTGGCTCCCGCGGGAGTCCGCCGCGAAGGGTGGCAGCGCCGTGGGAACCGGGGCAGGGTGGTGTCCGTTGGAGCCATTGGGCAAAGGAATCGTCAAGTGGCGCGGCCCGCGCCGAACTGAGCAGGGAGATCCACCATGGGTGTCAGCCTCTCCAAGGGCGGCAATGTCTCACTGACGAAGGAGGCCCCCGGACTCACGGCGGTCACCGTCGGCCTGGGCTGGGACGTCCGCACGACCACCGGCACGGACTTCGACCTCGACGCGAGCGCTCTGCTGCTCGACGCGTCGGGCAAGGTCGTCTCGGACAAGCACTTCGTGTTCTTCAACAATCTCAAGAGCCCCGACGGCTCGGTCGAGCACACCGGTGACAACCTCACCGGTGAGGGCGAGGGCGACGACGAGGCCATCAAGGTGAACCTGGCCGGCGTGCCCGCCGAGGTGGACAAGGTCGTCTTCCCGGTCTCGATCTACGACGGCGAGACCCGGCAGCAGAGCTTCGGCCAGGTGCGCAACGCGTTCATCCGCGTGGTGAACCAGGCGGGCGGCGCCGAGATCGCCCGCTACGACCTGACCGAGGACGCCTCGACGGAGACCGCCATGGTCTTCGGCGAGCTGTACCGCAACGGGGCGGAGTGGAAGTTCCGGGCCGTCGGCCAGGGGTACGCCTCCGGGCTGCGCGGCATCGCCCAGGACTTCGGCGTCAACCTCTGACGTAGCGTCCGCGTCCGCGAGTCCCCGTCCGTCACCGTGCACGACGGCGGGCGGGGCCCGCGGGCCAGGTCGCGGGCGGGCTGGGCAGACTCAGCGGTCGGCTCACCGACGGTCCCCGCGCGGGGACTACGGATGGGCCGCGGCGTCCGCGTTG
Source organism: Streptomyces sp. IBSBF 2435 (assembly GCF_036815005.1). Taxonomy (NCBI): domain Bacteria; kingdom Bacillati; phylum Actinomycetota; class Actinomycetes; order Kitasatosporales; family Streptomycetaceae; genus Streptomyces; species Streptomyces sp. IBSBF 2435. The sequence goes on from NZ_JAJSYW010000001.1 coordinate 122,367, forward strand.
TAGCGGACCAGATAGCGGGCGAAGCGCTCCAGGTCCTCCGGGTCCCACGCGGCCAGCCGCACCTGGACGGACTCCTGCCTGCTGGCCCGGGCCGCGGCCAGGATCTCGGTCCCGCCCGGCGCCAGGTGCAGCACCTGCACCCGGTGGTCGGTGGCGTCCACCCGGCGCTCGATGAAGCCGAGCTTCTCCAGCGCGGCCACCTGCCGGCTGACCGTGGACTTGTCCAGCAGGTAGTGCGCGGCCAGATCGGTCGCCCGGCAGCCCTGCCGCTCCTCCAGATGCGCCAGGATCGTGTACGCCACCAGCGACAGTTCGGGGTGCACACGGGCCGCGGTGGCCCGCGCCCGGCGGGCGAACGCGGTCAGTTCCCGCTGGACGGTGTCCAGCGACGACTCCCGTGCGCTCATGACTGCGACTCCTCACACCGGTTCTCCGGGCGGCCGGGTCGCCGACCGCCTGCGGAAACGTTGTGTTGTAGAGTGCAACGATATCAGCTGGGCAGTGTGAGCTCGAACCACACCACCTTGCCCACGACCTTCCGGCTGGTTCCCCAGCGCCGCGCCATGTGCGACACCAGCGCAAGACCGCGCCCGCGTACGTCGCCGGCTTCCGCGCGCTGGAGCTGCGGCAGGTTGTGATTGTCGTCGCTGACCTCCACCAGCAGCTTGCCGACCCGCATCATCCGTAGCTCCACCTCGTAGGACGCGGCCCGGATCGCATTGGTGACCAGCTCGCTGACCAGCAGTTCCGCGGTGTCGCTCAGCCGGTGCAGGCCCCAGTCGGCGAGCTGCCGCCGGGTCACGTCGCGGGCCCGCGCCACCTCGCCGTGCTCCAGCCGCAGCCGCCACCGCGCCACGTCCTGCGGCGCGATGCCGTCGAAGCGCGCGACGAGCAGGGCGACGTCGTCACGCCGGTCCTCGGAGTGCACCCGGGCCAGGATCTGCGCGCAGACGTCCTCGGGAGTCTGCTGAGGCTCGATCACATGGGCGCACAGGGCGGCGAGTCCGGCATCTATGCCCTGGCCGCGCACCTCCACCAGGCCGTCGGTGCACAGCACCAGCCAGCTCCCGTCCGGCGCCGGGATCTCCACCGTCTCGAACGGCACCCCGCCGACGCCGATCGGCGCGCCGCCGGGAATCCGCAGCAGCTCGCCCCGCCCGTCGTGCCCGGCCAGCACCGGCGGGATATGGCCGGCGTTGGCGAGCGTCAGAGTGCGGCGGATCGGGTCGTAGACCGCGTAGACGCAGGTGGCGAGGTGGTCGGTGCCGAGCCGCTGGGCCAGGTCGTCCAAGTGCCGCAGCAGCTGGGCGGGCGGCAGGTCGAGCGCGGCCATGGTGATGACCGCGGTACGGAACTGGCCCATCACGGCCGCTGCCTGGAGCCCGTGCCCCATCACATCGCCGACGATCAGCGCGACCCGGCCGCCGGGCAGCCGGATCGCGTCGAACCAGTCGCCGCCGACCTGGGCCTGCCGGTCCCCCGGCATGTAGTGGTGGGCGACGCGGACCCCGGGGATGCGGGGCGGCCGGGTCGGCATCATCGAGCGCTGGAGGGTGGCGGCGGCGCGGGACTCCAGGCGGTGCAGCCGCGCGTTGTCCAGATGGACCGCGCCGCGGGCGGCGAGTTCGGCCGCGGTGACGGCGTCCCGGGTGTCGAAGGGGCGGTGGCCGGGGCTGCGCAGGAAGCAGATCCGGCCGAGCACCGTGCCGCGGGCGGTGAGCGGGGCGAGGATCAGCGAATGGCCGGCCAGCAGCCGGCCGAGCGCGGGCACCCCCAGGTCGGCGGCGACGTCGGCCGCCATCGCGGCGTCGACCACCGGCACGAGGACGGGGTCGCCGAGCCGGGGCATCGTGTCCTGGTTGGGCAGCGTGAGCAGTTCGCCCTCGGGCACCGCGCTCTCCCAGCCTGCCGAGGACTGGTCGATGATGGCGACCCGGCGGACCACGATCGTGTCGGCGGCCTTGTCGTCCTGGGGCGGCTCGGTGTCGGAGAAGAGCTGGTCCACGACGAGCACGGTGGCGATGTCCGCGAAGCGCGGCACCGTGACCGAGCACAGCTCGCGCGCGGTCGTGCGCAGGTCGAGGGTCGAGCCGACCACGGAGCCGGTCTCGCGCAGCAGCGACAGCTGTTCGTCCAGTGCGCTGCCGGGCAGCGGGTTGTGGGAGCCGCGGCCCGCGGCGGCCGACGCGGGATGCCCGGCCGGCGCGGCGGCGTACGCCCGGACCGGGGACGGCGGGGCGGCGGATGGGAAGGGGCCGACGGATCCTGAGGACGGGAACGGGACAGCGGTCAGGGCCGACGCGCTTGAACGGTCACCACCTCGGGTAGTCGAATAGTCACCAGGAGTGGCAGCTCCCTGAGGTGCGGGACGGTCGGCGGGGTCCGTGCCGGGGCCCGGGTCCGCGGCGGGGCCCGGCCGGGGGCCCGGCAGCAGTTCCCGGCGTACGGACCGGTCGACGCGGGCGGCAGCGGCGACCTGGGCGTAGTCCTGCGGGGTGACCGGCAGCCGGACGCTGCCCTCCACCTCCAGGGCGGGGTGGCCGAGCGGGGCGATCTGCCGCACGATGCGGTCCAGCCTGCCCGGGCTGACCCCGGGCAGTACGGTCCCGAGCCTGGCGGTCAGCGCGTGGCCCTGCGCCGGATCGGGGGCCGGGCACAGCACGGCGGCGATGGCGATGTCCTGCGGTCCCTCCGCGGTGTACGGCAGCATCCGGCCGCCCATCGCGATCCGCAGGCTGCCGGTGCGCAGCGGTCTGGCGTGCGCGGCGATCGCGAGCAGGCTGCGGCCGCCGGGCTCGGTGATCCGGTACGTCCACCACAGCACGTCCTTGACGGTGCCGTCCCGGTCGGTGGCCGCGAGGGCACCCGACCAGGCGGAAGTGGTGAGGTCGTCCAGGACGTCGAGGGTGTCCTGGCGGGCGGTGCCCGAAGCGCTGGGCGGCGCGCCCGCGGCGGCGCGGGTCGGGGTGAGCAGGCCCGAGGCGCGGTGGTTGAAGACCTGCTCCCACCGGTGGCCGAACAGCTCTTCCGCACCGCGGTTCCAGTACGAGATCCGGCCGTCCGGGTCGACGCACACCACCGCGAGGCGGAGCAGCGCGGTCATGCCGGTGCCGTCGACAGCGCCGCCGCCACCGACGGCGGGCGGGCTGCCGAAGGGGGCGGCGGCGCGCGGGCTTTCGGCACCGGGACAGCCGTCGCCGGCTGACGTGGTGCGGTGCGGCGGGCCGGCCTCCGGAGTCGGCCGGCCCGCGCCGGGCGCCTGCTCGCCGCGCCCTTCCTCGGGGGTGGGACAGTCCGTGTGATCGCTTGCGTCGGTGGCTGCGGGATGCCGGGGGATGTCGTCCAACGTCGTGCACCTGCGGTTCGCCGCTGAGTAGGGTCCTGAACTCAAGGCAAGCACGGATCGGTCCGCGGGGACGACCGATTAGCCGGATTAGCCCCCGCAGTGGGGAAATTGACGGGATGTCCGCTGACGCGGGCAATCGTGAGGGGGAGACGACCGGTGCACGCACGAGTGCCGCAGGTGGCGGGATTCGCCCGCTGGCCGCACGAGAATTCGGCGAAGCAGAGGGGGAAGGCGCTGCGCGAGCGGCTGCCGCGGACGGCGTTCGGCCGCCCCGGGGGATGGACCTGGCAGGACAGGGGCGGCTCCGCTTCCGGCACGGCCGCCGCGGTCGCCGCCGTCGAGGAGTCCAACGCGGGCCGAATACCCGAACTCATCCCGCTGCGGGTCGGGCGGATGGCGGCGAGCCCCTTCGCCTTCCTGCGCGGCTCGGCCGGGCTGATGGCCGCCGACCTCGCCGACAGCCCGGTGACCGGCATCGCCGCCCAGATCTGCGGTGACGCGCACGCTGCGAACTTCGGGCTCTACGGTGACGCCCGCGGCGGCCTGGTCATGGACATCAACGACTTCGACGAGACCGTCCGCGGCCCCTGGGAGTGGGACCTGCTGCGGCTCGCGACCTCGCTGGTGCTGGCCGGGCGGGAGGCCGGCGCGGCCGACGACATCTGCCGGGCGGCGGCGTACGACGCGGTGGGCGCGTACCGGCGGACCACGCGGCTGCTGGCGAAGCTCCCGGTGCACGAGGCGTGGAGCGCCATCGCCGACGAACAGCTGGTCGCGCACGCCGGGGCCCGCGACCTGGCCGGAACGCTGGACCAGGTGTCGGCGAAGGCCCGGCGCAACACCAGCGCGAAATTCGCGGCGCGCTCCACCGAGCCGATCGAGGGCGGCGCGCGGCGCTTCACCGACGCCCCGCCGGTGCTGCGGCGGATCCCGGACGCGGAGGCCGCGGCGGTGGCGGGCGCGCTGGACGGCTATCTTCGGACGGTCGGCGAGGACCGGCTGCCGCTGCTGGCGCGTTACGCCGTGCACGATGTCGCCTTCCGGGTGGTCGGCACGGGCAGCGTGGGCACCCGGTCGTACGTGGTGCTGCTGCTCGACCACCTGGGCGAGCCGCTGCTGCTCCAGGTCAAGGAGGCCCGCGCGTCGGCGCTGCCGGCCCACGCCGCCAAGGCCGGCTTCCCCGCCGAACCGGTGGACCACGAGGGCCGCAGGGTGGTGCTGGGCCAGAAGCGCATGCAGGTCGTCAGCGACTTCCTGCTCGGCTGGACCGAGGTGGACGGTGTGCCGTACCAGGTGCGGCAGTTCAGGAACCGCAAGGGGAGCGTGGACCCGGCGACGCTGCCGTCCGGGCTGCTCGACGACTACGGCCGGATGACGGGCGCGCTGCTGGCCAGGGCCCACGCGCACAGCGCGGATCCACGGCTGGTGACGGGCTACTGCGGCAAGAACGAGGAACTGGACGAGGCGATGGCGGCCTTCGCGGTGGCCTACGCCGACAGGACCGAGGCCGACCACGCCGATCTGCTGGCCGCGGTACGGGCCGGGCGGCTGCCCGCGGACTTCGAGGGCCGGCCGGAACCAGCTGGCCGGCCGAGGCCGGCGGCTCCCGGGCCGTACCAGGAGTGGGCCGCCTGCGGCCCGGTGATCGGCCCGATCTCCGGGACAGGGCCTAGGCTGTCCGGGTGACGAACACCTTCGGAACCGAGTCCGCCGCCGCGTCAGCCGCCGCCGCGGCGTCCGTTCCTGGTTCGCAGGAGCGGCTGGCGGCGGCGGTGCGCGCGGCCGAGCAGGCGCTGATCGAGTTCGAGATCGCCGTGGAGACCTTCCGGGTCGAGGTGGAGAATTTCTCCCGGCTGCACCACCAGCGGCTCGGCCCGATGTACGCGCGGCTGGACGAGCTGGACGCGCTGGTCGCGGAAGCCGTCGCCGCCCACAGCGGCGACCGGGCGGACATCGAGCGGGCCTGGGAGGCCCGCGCGCTGGTCATGCCCATGCCGGGGGTGGAGGAGCTGTTCGGCGGGCTGCTGGGCTCCGACGGCGTACGCCCGGTGGAGGACCCGAACCCGCCGCGCCGGGTCCGGCCCGGCAAGGAGGCCCAGCGGCTCTACCGCGAGCTGGCCCGCAAGGCGCACCCCGACCTCGCCCAGGACGACGAGGAGAAGGAGCGGCGCAGCGCCTTCATCTCCCGGGTCAACGAGGCCTATGCCTACGCCGACGAGGACGCGCTGCGTGCCCTGTCCGCCGAGTGGGACGCAGGGCCGGTGCTGCTGGCCGACCTGCCCGGCGAGGCCGAGGTGCTGTACGCCCGGCTGGAGTGGCTGGCCGACCGCAAGGAGAAGCTGTCGGCCATCGCCGCGGAGCTGGACGAGAGCGCGATCGGGCAGATGATGCGGCTCGCCCCGGACGACCCGGACGCGCTTCTCAACGAGATCGCCGAGCAGCTGCTCACCCAGGTCGCCCAGCGCGAGGCCAGGCTGGCGGAACTGGTCCGGGACACCTCGGGCGGTTGAGGTAGCTTTTGCCAGGTCGCCCGCGCGTCCCGCGGGCGTCGCAAGTCAGCGGTCCCGCCGGCGCGCGGACCGCGTACCCCGTGTCCCCAGGAGGCCGCGCCCGATGTTCCGTTCCCAGCTGCCCGCGGTGGACGCCACCGCCGTACCGGCCGACGCGGTCCTGCTCGACGTCCGGGAGAACGACGAGTGGGCCGCGGGGCATGCGGAAGGCGCGCTGCACATCCCGATGGGCGAGGTCGTCGCCCGGATCGGTGAGCTGCCCGAGGACGGGCTGATCCATGTCGTCTGCCGGGTCGGCGGCCGGTCCGCGCAGGTCACGCAGTACCTGATCGGCCAGGGCAGGGACGCCGTCAACGTCAGCGGCGGCATGCTCGACTGGGAGGCCGCCGGCCGCCCGGTCGTCACCGGCGACGGCGCAGACGGCTACGTCCTCTGAGTCCTCCGGCGTGACTGGCGGGTCCCTCCCGCCGGTCACGTTCGCCGGTCAGGCGTCGAAGTCGACCTCGACGACCGGTGTGACCGGGTGCGACTGGCAGGCCAGGACGTAGCCCGCCTCGGTCTCCTCGGGCTCCAGCGCGTAATTGCGGTCCATCCGCACCTCGCCCGACACCAGCCGGGTCCTGCACGTCCCGCACACCCCGCCCTTGCAGGCGTAAGGCGCGTCGGACCGGTTGCGCAGCACCGTCTCCAGCACGCTCTCGCCGTCCGCCGAGGCCCAGCTGCCGGCGCGGCCGTCCAGCGTGGCCCGGACCGTACCGCCGCCGGGTATCGGCGCCGTCGCGCGATCGCGGGTTGGCGCCTCGTCCACGTGGAAGATCTCCTGGTGGACCCGGGAGCGCGGCACGCCCAGCGCCCGCAGAGCCCGCTCGGCCGCACCGACCAGCCCCAGCGGCCCGCACAGATACCAGCCGTCGACCGCCGCGACCGGCAGCAGCGCGGGGAGCAGCAGCGCCAGCCGGTCCGCGTCGAGCCGCCCGGACGGCAGCCCCGCCTGCTGCTCCTCGCGGGACAGCGCGGGCACCAGCTGGAAGCGATCGGGCCAGCGGTCCTTCAGGTCGGCAACCTCGTCGAGGAACATCGTGGACGCGGCGGTGCGGTCGCTGCGCACCAGGCAGAAGGTCGCGCCCGGCTCGCGGTCGAGCACGCTGGCGATCTGGGAGAGCACCGGGGTGATCCCGCTGCCGCCGACGACTGCGGCGAAGCGGCCTTGCCGCGGCTCCAGCACGAACCGCCCGGCGGGCGTCATCACGTCAAGCACGTCCCCGGCGGCCAGCTCCTTGAGGGCGTAGCCGGAGAATTCCCCGGCCTCCACCAGGCGCACCCCCACCCGCAGCGTGCTCGGCCCCGGGCCCGGCGCGGCGGGGACCGGGTCGCACAGCGAATACGTGCGGCGGATCTCGGCGCCGTCCACCCGGCGGCGGACGGCGATGTGCTGGCCCGGCGCGTACCGGTACGCGGGCCGCAGCTCCTCGGGGACCTCGAAGGCGATGGTCACCGAGTCGTCGGTGAGCGGGCGGACCTCGGCCACCCGCAGCGGATGGAACATTCACACCTCCTTGAAGTGGTCGAACGGTTCGCGGCAGGACTCGCAGCGGCGCAGCGCCTTGCACGCGGTGGACGAGAAGCGGCTCAGCAGCACGGTGTCGGTGGAACCGCAGTGCGGGCAGCGCACCGCCAGATCCACGGCCACCGGCTGCGGCCGGCCGCCGGTGGCGGCCTTACGGGCGGCGCCCGCGCCGGGGCGGGGCGGCGCGACCCCGTGCTCGGCGAGCTTGCGACGGCCCTCGGGGCTGATCGCGTCGGTGGTCCAGGCCGGTGCGAGGACGGTCCGCACCGAGACCTCGGACATGCCGTGCTCGGTGAGCACCCTGGTGATGTCGGTGGCCATCGTGTCCAGGGCGGGGCATCCGGTCCAGGTCGGGGTCAGTTCCACCCGCACCCTGCCTGGTCCCGTGACCTCTATGCCGCGCAGCACGCCCAGCTCGGCGAGCGATATCACCGGCAGCTCCGGGTCCGGTACCTCGCCGACCAGCCGCAGCAGCTCCTCCTCCAGCGCGCTCGCGGTCACCATGTCGCCCCCGGGTGCGCGCGGTGCAGATACTGCATCTCGGCCAGCAGCCGTCCGAACGCCTCGGTATGGACGCCCTGCCGGCCCGCTCCCGCCGCCCACGGGGTGCGGTCCGCCCCCTGCGGCAGGTCGAGGGCGGCCCGCCGGACCGTGTCCGCGACCCGTGCGAGCCAGGGCGCGCGCAGGGCGGGCAGGTCCACTGCGAGTCCTTCGAGCGGTTCGAACAGCTCGCCGGTGTACCGCCACAGGTCCTCCAGGGCGCGCTGCATCCTGCGGTGGCTCTCCTCGGTGCCGTCGCCTAGCCGCAGCGTCCACTGCTCGGCGTGGTCGCGGTGGTAGGCCACCTCCTTGACCGCCTTGGCGGCCAGCGGCGCGAGGTCGCTGTCGCCGTCCGCGAGCGCGGCGTAGAGCAGCTCCTGGTAGACCGAGAAGTACAGCTGGCGGGCGATGGTGTCGGCGAAGTCGCCGTTGGGCCGCTCCACCAGCTGCACATTGCGGAATTCGTGCGGCTCGCGGCGGAAGGCCAGCTCGTCCTCGTCGCCGGTCAGCGAGAGCAGGGTGCGGGCCTGGCCGAGCAGGTCGAGGGCGATGTTGGTGAGGGCGACGTCCTCCTCCAGCACGGGGGCGTCCCCGGCCCACTCCCCCAGCCGCTGGGCCAGCACGAGCGCGTCGTCGCCGAGCGCGAGGGCGGCGGTCACAGGTGCTTCACCCCTTCCGGGATCGCGTAGAACGTCGGATGGCGGTAGGGCTTGTCGGCGGCGGGCTCGAAGAACGGGTCCTTCTCGTCGGGGGAGGAGGCGGTGACCGCGGTGGACGGCACCACCCAGATCGACACGCCTTCCGCCCGCCGGGTGTAGAGGTCCCGCGCATTGCGCAGGGCCATCTCGGCGTCGGGCGCGTGCAGGCTGCCCGCGTGGGTGTGGCTCAGTCCGCGCCGGCTGCGGACGAAGACCTCCCACAGCGGCCACTCGCCGCCCGGCTGCTGCTGCCCGCTCATACCTGTCCCTCCCGCTGTCCCGCGGCGCCGCTGTCCGCGGTGTGCCCGGTGGCGCTGTGCTTGGCGGCGTAGGCGGCGGCCGCGTCCCTGACCCAGGCGCCGTTCTCGTGGGCGGTGCGGCGGCGCTCCAGCCTTTCCCGGTTGCACGGCCCGTTGCCGCGCAGCACGTCCTGGAATTCGGCCCAGTCGATCGGACCGTGGTCGTACCCGCCGCGTGCCTCGTTCCACCGCAGGCCGGGGTCGGGGAGGGCCAGGCCGAGGACTTCGGCCTGCGGGACGCATATGTCCACGAAGCGCCGCCGCAGTTCGTCATTGGAATGGCGCTTGATGCGCCAGGCCATGGACTGGGCCGAGTGCGACGACTCGTCGTCCGGCGGGCCGAACATCATCAGCGAGGGCCACCACCAGCGATTCACCGCGTCCTGCGCCATCTCGTGCTGGGCGGGGGTGCCGCGGCTGAGGGTGAGCAGCAGTTCGTACCCCTGCCGCTGGTGGAAGGACTCCTCCTTGCAGATCCGCACCATCGCCCGGGCGTACGGGCCGTAGGAGCAGCGGCACAGCGGCACCTGGTTGGTGATCGCGGCGCCGTCGACCAGCCAGCCGATCGCGCCGACGTCGGCCCAGGTCAGGGTGGGGTAGTTGAAGATGGACGAATAGCGCTGGCGGCCGGCGTGCAGCTTGTCGAGCAGTTCGTCCCGGCTCACACCGAGGGTCTCGGCGGCGCTGTAGAGATACAGCCCATGCCCGGCCTCGTCCTGGACCTTGGCCATCAGGATCGCCTTGCGCCGCAGCGAGGGCGCCCGGGTGATCCAGTTGGCCTCGGGCTGCATGCCGATGATTTCCGAGTGGGCGTGCTGGGCCATCTGGCGGACGAGGGTGTCGCGGTAGGCGTCCGGCATCCAGTCCCGCGGTTCGATCCGCACCTCGTCGGCCACCGCCGCGTCGAAGGCCGCGGCCAGCGCCTCCTGGCCGGCCGCCGGTCCGCCGGACCGCGGTGTCCCGCCCAGTGCCGTCGTGTCCCTGGCGGTCGCCGTCGCCTGTGCCGTTGTCGTCATGCGGACCCCTCCTCTGCCCGGTCGAGCCGTCATCGGTCGACCGGACAACCGGCCGGCCTCACCAGCCGACCGACCGATCGTTCGGTCCATTCCATGGTCGGTGGCTCGCCGTGGGGGTGTCAAGCCATTCCGTCACCTGTGGATAACTCGGTAAGGTCACCGCCGGACCCCCGGGTGGGTAGCGTGCTGCCCGGCAGGCGTGCCCGGCGCGGAGAGCGGAGAGACGATGCAGTCAGTGCAGGGGGCATCGCCCCAGGTGGCGACGTTGTCGCTGCCCGCCCGAATAGCGGTGGCCGTGACCGTGGGCGTGGTCGCGGTGGGAGCGCTCCTCCATCTCGGCATGGTGTTCCTGCATGTCGCGCCGTCGAACACGCTCAGCAAACAGCACGCCACGGCGGTCAACGACTACATCTACCCGGAGTTCGAGCAGAACTGGAAGCTGTTCGCACCCGACCCGGTGCAGCAGAACAACCACGTGCAGGCCCGCGCGGAGGTCCGCAAGCCGGACGGCAGCACCCAGACCACCGGCTGGGTGGACATGACGGCGATCGACGTGGCGGACATGCGGCACAACCTGCTGCCCAGCCACACCGAGCAGAACGAGCTGCGCCGGGCCTGGAGCTACTACACCGACACGCACAACGACCAGAACCAGCCGACCGCGGGCAACGGCAGCGACCTGAGCAGCACGTATCTGCAGAACATCCTCGCGAAGCGCCTCGGCTCCACGCTCAACGGCGGCACGGTCGTCCGCATCCAGGCCAGAGCCGCCACCACCGCGGTCGCCAGGCCGTCCTGGAGCGGTGAGTCGATCGACACCACCACCCAATACCGGGAGCTGCCGTGGTGGACCGCCACCACCGCGCCGGCAGGGCAGGAGAAGACCTCGTGAGCGATTCCCGCACCCCGGCCGCGCACGCCGAGGACCCCGCCGACTCCACGGATACCGCCGGCGTGGCTGACGCAGCCGTCGGCAGCCACGCCCAGGGCGCCCTGCCGGCCGCCTCGCCCTTCGCCGGGCTCGGCCGCGCGCTCGACCGGGGCATGGCCCAGGGCCTGGCCAGGGTCACCGGCAGCGCCCTGGCCCCCTACCAGGTCGCGATCGTACGGATCGGCTTCGCGCTGACCTGGCTGGCCTTCCTGCTGCGGGAGTGGCCGCACCGCTCCGAGCTGTACGGCCCGGACAGCTCGTGGAGCTTCGGCCTGGCCAAGCGGCTCGTCGCCGGGAACCACGCCTTCACCGCGCTGCTGTGGAGCGACAGCCGCGGCTGGTTCGAGCTGGTCTACGCGGTGGCCGTCGTCAGCAGCGCCATGCTGCTGGTGGGCTGGCGCACCAGGACCGCTTCGGTGCTCTTCATGATCGGTGTGCTCTCGCTGCAGAACCGCAGCGTCTTCATGGGCGACGGCGGCGACAACGTCGTCCATCTGATGGCGATCTACCTGGTCTTCACCCGCTGCGGGCAGGTCTGGTCGCTCGACCGGCGCCTCGCGGCCCGTGCCGAGGCCAAGGCCGAGGCGCGGGCGGCCGCGGCGAGCGGGACCCACGCCGCCGACGACGGCCTGGCCGTCCGCAGCCCCGGCGTCGATCCGGCGGGGATCGCGCTGTGGACGCTGCTGGGCGCCGCCCTGGTGGTGGCCACCGCGATGGACAAGCTCAGCACCGAGTGGGAAGTGGCCCTGTGGGCGGGGCTGCTGATCCAGGCGCTGTGGTGGGCGGTACGGCGTTACGCGCCGGGTGAGCCGCGCACGGTGCTCGACATCATGACCAACGTGATCCACAACGGCGCCATGCTGGTGATCGTCGTGGAGGTCTGCCTGATCTACTCCACGGCCGGCTGGTACAAGATCCAGGGCAGCCGCTGGGAGGACGGCACCGCGCTCTACTATCCGCTGCACCTGGACGACTTCACCCCGTGGCCCGGCCTGTCGCACGCGCTGGCGGGCAATTCGCTGATGGTCATGCTGATCACCTACGGCACGGTCATGGTGCAGGTCGCCTTCCCCTTCACCCTCTTCAACCGCCGGGTGAAGAACGTGCTGCTGGTGGCGATGATGCTGGAGCACGCCTCGATCGCGATCGTGCTGGGCCTGCCCTTCTTCTCGCTGGCGATGATCGCCGCCGACGCCGTCTTCCTGCCCACCGGCTTCCTGCGCTGGCTGGGCGGGCGGATCGCACAGCTGCTGCGGGGGCCCAAGACACCGCCGAGGGCCCCGGCGGTGCCCGGGCAGCGGCCTGCGGACGGGAACGGCGGGCATCCCGCGGCAGGACCGCCGCCCACCGAGGCCCTGACCTGACCCGGCCCCGTACGCCGGCCTACGGCGAGCCCCGCCGTAGGCTGGCGCCATGAGCGACGAGCAGGCCGTACTCCGGCCGACCGGGGCGGGGTCAGCCCTACGGCGGTGGCACGAGCATGCCGCGGACCCGGACACGGTCGTGCTCGACGGCTTCCACGCCCTCAAGCACGCCCTGCGCTTCGGCGCCGACGTCCATGTGGCGGTCAGCAGTGACAAGGACGCCGTGCTGCGGCTCGCCGCCGACCTCGCACCCGACCTGACCGCGGACCTCGCGGAGCGCGTCACCGAGATCCCGGCCGCCGCACTGCGCGAACTGGTCACCCGCGTCCACCCCACCGCGGTGGCCGCGCTCGCCGCCCGGCCCGCACGGGACGGGGGTACGGCCGCGCTGGCCGCGCTGCCCCGGCGGGCGCCCGTCGTGGTCCTGGACCGCCCGCGCAACCTCGGCAATGTCGGGGCGGTGATCAGGCTCGCCGCCGGCTTCGGCGTCACCGGCGTCGTCACCACCGGTGACCTGGACCCCTGGCACCCCAACGCCGTACGGGCCGGCGCCGGGCTGCACTATGCGACGGCCGTGGAGCGTACGACCCCGGACGGGCTGCCGCCGGGGCCGCTGCACGTCCTCGACCCGGAGGGCGAGGACATCCGTGCCGCCGAGCTGCCGGACGACGCGCTGATCGTCTTCGGCTCGGAACGGCGCGGCGTGTCGGACGACCTGCGCGCCCGGGCCACGACACTGGTCTCGCTGCCGATGCGGCCCCAGGTGTCGAGCTACAACCTGGCCACCAGCGTCGGTATGACGCTCTATCACTGGTCGGCCACCTCCGGCTCCCCGCTGGTCCCCGGACGTCCCTGACCTGACCTCCCGCGGGGCGCCGGTCAGGCCGGCCGGCGCACCTCCACCGTCCGGAACCGGCCGGCGACGAAGGCCCCGTCGCACAGCGCCGCATTGGCCGCGGGATTGCCGCCGGAGCCGTGGAAGTCGGAGAAGGCGGCGGTCTGGTTGACGTACACCCCGCCGGTCAGATTGAGCGACAGCTGCGCACACTCCTCCAGGCAGACCTCCTCCAACTGTTCCGCCACCTCGGCCGAGACGGTGTAGCCGCCCACCGTCATGGCGCCGTGGTCGCGGATCGTCCGGCGCAGCAGCTCCAGCGCGGCGGCGGTGGAGTCGACGGCCACGGCGAAGGCGACCGGGCCGAAGCACTCGGCCATGAACGCCGCCTCCGCGTCCGGCTTGGCGGCGTCCAGCCTGACCAGTGCCGGGGTGCGGACGACCGCGTCGGGGAAGTCGGGATGGGCCACCTCGCGCGAGGCCAGCGCGACCTCGCCCATACCGGGGGCGGCGTCCAGCCGTGCCTTGACGTCCGGATTGACCAGTGCGCCGAGCAGGGCGTTGGCCCGGGTGTCGTCGCCGAGCAGCTGCTCCACCGCGGCGGCGAGGTCGGCGACCACCTCGTCGTACGTCCGCGGTCCGGCCTCCGTACCGATGCCGTCCCGGGGAATCAGCAGATTCTGCGGGGTGGTGCACATCTGGCCGCTGTACAGCGACAGGGAGAAGGCCAGGTTGGACAGCATGCCGCGGTAGTCGTCGGTGGAGTCCACCACCACCGTGTTGACCCCGGCCTTCTCGGTGAAGACCTGCGCCTGGCGGGCGTTGGCCTCCAGCCAGTCGCCGAAGGCGGTCGATCCGGTGTAGTCGACGATGCGGACCTCGGGGCGCACCGCAAGCGTCTTGGCCAGGCCCTCGCCCGGCCGGTCGACGGCGAGGCAGACCAGGTCGGGCGAGAAGCCCGCCTCGGCCAGGACGTCACGGGCCGCGCCGACGGTCAGCGCGAGCGGCAGTACGGCCCGCGGGTGCGGCTTGACCAGCACCGCATTGCCGGTGGCCAGCGACGCGAAGAGGCCCGGATAGCCGTTCCAGGTGGGGAAGGTGTTGCAGCCGATCACCAAGCCGATGCCGCGCGGCACGGCGGTGAAGGACTTCTGCAGATGCAGCGGATCCCGCTTGCCCTGCGGCTTCACCCATTCGGCGGTGCCAGGGGTGCGCATCTGCTCGGCGTACGCATACGCCACCGCCTCAAGGCCGCGGTCCTGCGCGTGCGGGCCGCCCGCCTGGAAGGCCATCGTGAAGGCCTGGCCCGAGGTGTGCATCACCGCGAGCGCGAACTCGTGCGTCCGCGCATTGATCCGGGCCAGGATCTCCAGGCACACCATGGCGCGTGCCTCGGGTCCCGCGTCCCGCCAGGCGGGCATCGCGGCCCGCATCACGGGCAGCAGCACATCGGGATCCGGGTGCGGATACTGCACGCCCAGCTCCTGGCCGTACGGCGAGCGCTCGTCGCCGGTCCACTCGTCGGTGCCCGGCTGCGCGGTCGCGAAGGCGAAGCGATGGCCGAGCTGCGCCTCGAAGGCGGCCCTGCCCTGGTCGGCATCGGGATACGCCTTGGGGTGCTCGGGGTAGGGCGACCAGTAGGCGCGCGTCCTGATGGTGTCCAGCGCCGTGTCGAGGGTGCCGCGATGGCGCTCGGCCAGAGACTGGGTGGAGAGATCGGCGGACAATGGGACCAACTCCTCGTCGAGCTGGGCTGCGTGGAGGGGACACCGCTAGATTAACCGAATGTTCGGTCGGGACAAGGGCGCAAAACCCGACCTGTGGAAAAGTCCGCCGGAGCCGCGCCAGGCCCGGCAGGAAACGGGCCAGCACCGGCGAGGAGTCGTGGACAGCGTGACCGCACTTGACCGCAACAGCACTGTGGCCGTCGTCGGCGTCGGCACCATGGGCCAGGGGATCGCGCAGGTCGCGCTGCTCGCCGGCCACCGGGTGCTGCTCCACGACGCCGTCCCCGGCCGCGCCCAGGTCGCGGCAGATGGCGTGGCGGGCCGCCTCGACCGGCTGGTCGCCAAGGGCCGGATCGGCGCGACCGACGTCAAGGACGCGCTGGCCCGGCTCATTCCCGCGGAGAGCAGCGCCGATCTGGCCGGGGCCGTGCTGGTCGTGGAGGCCGTCGTGGAGGACCTGGTCGTCAAGCAGGCGCTGTTCGCCGAGATGGAGGCGGTCGTCGGCGACGACTGCCTGCTGGCGACCAACACCTCCTCGCTGCCGGTGACCGCCGTCGCGGGCGCGCTGCGGCTGCCGGGGCGGCTGGTCGGCCTGCACTTCTTCAACCCGGCCCCGCTGCTGCCGCTGGTCGAGGTGGTCGCCGGTGCCGCCACCGACGCTTCGGCCGTCGCCACCGCCTGCGACACGGCCGAAGCCTGGGGCAAGACGCCGGTGCGCTGCACTGACACCCCCGGTTTCCTGGTCAACCGCATCGCCCGCCCCTTCTACGCCGAGGCCCTGCGGGTGTACGAGGAGCGCGCCGCCGATCCCGCGACCATCGACGCGGTCCTGCGTGAATGCGGCGGCTTCGCCATGGGTCCTTTCGAGCTGACCGACCTGATCGGCCAGGACGTCAACGAGGCGGTCACCCGGTCGGTCTGGGAGGCCTTCTTCCACGACCCGAAGTTCACCCCGTCGCTGGCCCAGCGCCGGCTGGTCGAGTCCGGGCGGCTCGGCCGCAAGACTGGCCGCGGCTGGTTCGACTACGCCCGGGACGCGGGCGGCGCGGGCACCGTGGGGCAACCGGCGCCGCACACCGCGGAGCCCGCCCTCGCGCCGCCGTACATCGTGGTGCGCGGCGACCTCGGGCCCGCGGAGGCGCTGCCCGGGCTCGCCCGCGAGGCCGGGATC
Source organism: Streptomyces sp. IBSBF 2435 (assembly GCF_036815005.1). Lineage (NCBI taxonomy): Bacteria > Bacillati > Actinomycetota > Actinomycetes > Kitasatosporales > Streptomycetaceae > Streptomyces > Streptomyces sp. IBSBF 2435. Next base: position 138,371 of record NZ_JAJSYW010000001.1, read on the forward strand.
GAGGTCCGTGAGGAGGAGCCGGCCGGGTCCGGCGTGATCGCGCTGCCCGACGGCACCCCGCTGCGGCTGGCCGACGGACACCCCATGCCCGAGCCGGGGATCCGCTTCGACCTCGCCCTGGACTACCGCACCGCCTCACGTATCGCCGTCGCGCCCTGCGACGGGGTGCATGCCGACGCCGTGGGCACGGCGGTGGGATTCTTCCAGGCGCTGGGCAAGGAGGTCAGCGTCGTCGGCGATGTGCCCGGTCTGATCGTGGCGCGGACGGTCGCGATGCTGGCCGATCTCGCGACCGACGCCGTCTCCCGGCAGATCGCCTCCGCCCAGGACGTCGACACTGCGATGCGGCTGGGCGTCAACTATCCGCTGGGTCCGCTGGAATGGTGCGAGCGGATTTCCGCGGCCTATGTGCGGGATCTCCTGGACGTGCTGCACCTGAGCTGTCCCACCGGACGCTACGCACCCTGCCGGGAGCTGAGGCGGCGTGCGGACGCGGCCGGAGGTGTGATCTCCTCATGACCATGCCGAAGCGCGACACCTATACGCCGGATTCGCTGCTCGCCGTGGCCGTGGAGGTCTTCAACGAGCGCGGCTACGACGGCACGTCCATGGAGGACCTCTCGCGCGCGGCGGGAATCTCGAAATCCTCGATCTACCACCATGTGCGGGGCAAGGAGGAATTGCTCAACAGGGCGGTGGGCCGGGCGCTCGACGGACTGTTCGGCATCCTCGACCAGCCCCTGGCCGGGGACGGTCCCGCGGTGCGGCGGCTGGAGTACGTCATCCGGCGCACGGCCGTCGTGCTCATGGACGAACTCCCCTACGTCACCCTGCTGCTGCGGGTGCGGGGGAACACCACGACCGAGCGGTGGGCGATGGAGCGCCGCAGGGAGTTCGACCAGCGGGTCGCGGAACTGCTGAAGTCGGCCGTGGCGGAGGGCGATCTGCGGGCGGACGTCGAGGTGAGGCTGGCCACCAGGCTGCTGTTCGGGATGATCAACTCGATAGTGGAGTGGTACCGCCCGGCGGCGAAGGGGGCGCTGGACCGCGAACAGGTCGCCGACGCCGTGGTGCGGCTGGCCTTCGACGGGCTGCGTGCGTAGAGCGCGTCCGCACCGGGCCCGCCGGCGCCCGTTTATTGGTCCAGACTACGGCTCCGACCGTCGATCACCGGCGCCATCCAGCCGTGTCCGCGGCCGACCGGTCGGCTGCCCGGGTCCAGGGTTCCGGCCGCCTGTCACCCGGACAGTCGAACCCGCACGGTGCGGCTGGTCGGCGCGTCCCGAAGCCGCGCACACCCGTCCGCACGCCGGTCAGTTCCCGACCACCAGGTCGGTCTCCTCGAAGACCAGCAGCGTCCGGCTGCTGAGCACTTCCTCGATCGACTGCAGCCGGGTGAGCACCAGCTCGCGCAGGCTGCGGTTGTCGACGGTGTGCACCAGGAGCAGTACGTCGAAATCGCCGCTCACCAGCGCGATGTGGACGACACCCGGAAGGGTGACAAGTTTCTCCCGCACCGTCCGCCAGGAATTCTGGACGATCTTGAGAGTGATGTACGCCGAGGCGCCGTGCCCCGCCCGCTCGTGGTCCACCCGGGCGGTGAAACCTCGGATCACCCCGTCGTCGATGAGCCGGTTGATCCGGGCGTAGGCGTTCGCCCGGGACACGTGCACCCGCTCGGCGACTGACCGTATCGAGGCCCTGCCGTCCTCCTGAAGCAGCCGCAGGATCGTGCGGTCTATCGGGTCCAGAGGTCGGACCGTCGGCTCCTCGTCGGCCATCTGTTCTCTCGCCATCCCCCGCAAGCTCCCTACCATGGACGTACTGGCTCCATCTCAGGCTGTGCAGAACCGTTTGTCCACAGGCGGAACCACCCCGTAGCCAAAATGCCTCCGGCGACCGAACAATCGGTAGGGAGAGCGGAACCCGCTCGCGCTACCGATTGCTCTGGTCACCGACCACAAGGAGGTGCTCGCGATGACCGTGCTGGACACCCCCGCCTGGCGGCCACGCGCCGACGCCGCGCCGCTGCTGCCCGATCCGGAGCCGTACCGGCTGCTCGGCACCCCCGCCGCCGCGGACCTGGACCCCGCGCTGCTCGGCAGGCTGTACGCGCAGCTTGTCCGCGGCCGCCGCTACAACCGGCAGGCCACCGCCCTGACCAAGCAGGGCCGGCTGGCCGTCTACCCGTCCAGCACCGGCCAGGAGGCCTGCGAGATCGCCGCCGCTCTCGCACTGCGGCCCGACGACTGGCTCTTCCCCAGCTACCGCGACACCCTCGCTGTCGTCGCCCGCGGGGTCGACCCCGTCGAGGCACTGACACTGCTGCGCGGCGACTGGCACACCGGCTACGATTCCCGCGAGCACCGGGTCGCACCGCTCAGCACCCCGCTGGCCACCCAGCTGCCGCACGCCGTCGGCCTCGCGCACGCCGCCCGGCTCAGCGGTGACGCGGTGGCCGCGCTCGCCATGGTCGGCGACGGCGGCACCAGCGAGGGCGACTTCCACGAGGCGCTCAATTTCGCGGCCGTCTGGCGCGCCCCCGTGGTCTTCCTGGTGCAGAACAACGGCTTCGCCATCTCCGTGCCCCTCGCCAAGCAGACCGCCGCTCCCACCCTCGCCCACAAGGCGGTCGGCTACGGCATGCCGGGGCGGCTGGTGGACGGCAACGACGTGGCGGCGGTGCACCAGGTGCTCACCGAGGCGCTGCGGCGGGCACGCGAAGGCGGCGGCCCCACCCTGGTCGAGGCCGTCACCTACCGGATCGACGCGCACACCAACGCCGACGACGCCACCCGCTACCGGGAGGAGTCCGAGGTCGCGGCCTGGCGGGCGCACGACCCCGTCGAGCTGCTGGAAAGGGAGCTGACGGGCCGCGGACTGCTGGACGACGCCGACCGGCAGCGCGCACTGGACGACGCCGAGACGATGGCGGCCGACCTGCGCGAGCGGATGCACGAGGACCCGCGGCTCGACCCGATGGAGCTGTTCGCCCACGTCTATGCCGAGCCGACACCGCAACTGCGGGCGCAGGCCGAGCAGTTGCGGGCCGAGATGGAAGCGGAGCGGCAGTCATGACCACCGCCGTCACGGCCGCGGACCGCGCCACCGCACCCACCCGCAAACCCGCGACCATGGCGCAGGCGCTCAACCAGGCGCTGCGCGACGCCCTCGCCGCCGACCCGGCGGTGCACGTGATGGGCGAGGACGTCGGCGCCCTGGGCGGCGTCTTCCGCATCACCGACGGGCTGACCAGGGATTTCGGCGAGGACCGCTGCACCGACACCCCGCTCGCCGAGGCCGGCATCCTCGGCGCCGCCGTCGGCATGGCGATGTACGGGCTGCGCCCGGTGGTGGAGATGCAGTTCGACGCCTTCGCCTATCCGGCGTTCGAGCAGCTGGTCAGCCATGTCGCGCGGATGCGGAACCGCACCCGCGGGGCGCTGCCGATGCCCCTCACCGTACGGATCCCCTACGGCGGCGGCATCGGCGGCGTCGAGCACCACAGCGACTCCTCGGAGGCGTACTACCTGCACACCCCCGGCCTGCACGTGGTCACCCCGGCGACCGTCGAGGACGCCTACGGGCTGCTGCGGGCGGCCATCTCCTCCGACGACCCGGTGATCTTCCTGGAGCCGAAGCGGCTGTACTGGTCGAAGGCCGACTGGTCGCCGCAGGAGCCGGCGGCCGTGGCGCCGATCGGGCGGGCCGTGGTGCGGCGAGCCGGGCGTACGGCGACGCTGATCACCTACGGCCCCTCGCTGCCGGTGTGCCTGGAGGCGGCGGAGGCGGCCACGGAGGAGGGCTGGGATCTGGGCGTGGTCGATCTGCGCAGCCTGGTGCCCTTCGACGAGGAGACGGTCGCCGCGGCCGTCCGCGGCACCGGGCGGGCGGTCGTCGTCCACGAGTCGTCGGGCTTCGGCGGCGCGGGCGCGGAAATAGCGGCGCGCATCACCGAACGCTGCTTCCACCATCTGGAAGCGCCCGTCCTGCGGGTCGCCGGATTCGACATCCCCTACCCCCCGCCGATGCTCGAACGGCACCATCTGCCAGGCGTGGACCGCATCCTCGACGCCGTCGGCCGACTGCAGTGGGAGGAGGACTGATGGCCGTCGTGCGCGAATTCACCCTTCCCGACCTCGGGGAAGGGCTCACCGAGGCAGAGATCGTCCGCTGGCTGGTGCAGGTCGGCGAGGTGGTCGCGGTCGACCAGCCGGTGGTCGAGATGGAGACGGCCAAGGCGGTCGTCGAAGTGCCGTGCCCCTATGGCGGGGTGGTGACCGCCCGCTTCGGCGAGGAGGGCGACTCCCTCGCGGTGGGCCGCCCGCTGGTCACCGTCGCGGTCGGATCCGCCGCCGACGGCGCGCCGCCGGCCTCCCCGGACGGCGGCAGCGGTGCCGCCGGCGCGAACGGGCAGGGCTCGGGCAATGTCCTGGTCGGATACGGCACCGGCGCCGCCGTCGCGCGACGCCGGCAGCGTGTCCGGGCGGCGCGCCCCGCGGGCGGCGGCCCGGCAGCCGACGGCGCCACAGCGCCCGGGGGCGGCACGCCCGTCAACGCCGGTACGGCGGCCAGCGGCGGTACGGCGTCCGGTTCCGGTGCGGCGGTCCGTCCCGGTACGGCAGCCGGCGGTGGTGCGGCGACCAGCAGGGGTACGGCGGCCGGCGACGGCCAGGCGGACCTCGACGCCGGGCCGGTGGCCGTCATCTCGCCGCTGGTCCGCAGGATCGCCCGGGAGCACGGCCTTGACCTGCGGCGGCTGGCCGGCAGCGGTCCCGAGGGGCTGATCCTGCGCTCCGACGTCGAGCGCGCTGTCGCCGCCCCGGCCCCGGCGGCCACCGCAGCGGCCCCGGCGCCGTCCGGAGCGGCGGCGCAGGACGGCGCCGAGCGGGTGCCGCTGCGCGGGATACGCCGGACCGTCGCGGAGAAGCTGGCCCGCAGCCGCCGGGAGATCCCCGACGCCACCTGCTGGGTGGACGCCGACGCCACCGAACTGCTCTCCGCCCGGGCGGCGATGAACGCCTCGGGCGAACGGCGGATCTCCGTGCTCGCGCTGCTGGCCCGGGTGGTGACGGCCGCCCTGGCGCGCTACCCGGACCTCAACTCCACCGTGGACATGGAGAAGTCGGAGATCGTACGGCTGCCCGCCGTGCACCTCGGCTTCGCGGCGCAGACCGAACGCGGCCTCGTGGTGCCCGTGCTGCGGGACGCGCACACCATGACCACGACGGCGCTCGCGGCCGGGATCTCCCGGCTCACCGAGGCGGCCAGGACCGGGTCGCTGACGCCCGCGGACCTGACCGGCGGGACGTTCACGCTGAACAACTACGGGGTCTTCGGGGTCGACGGCTCCACGCCGATCATCAACCACCCCGAGGCCGCCATGCTCGGCGTCGGCCGGATCGCCGCCAAGCCGTGGGTGCACAACGGCGAAGTGGCCGTACGGCAGGTGGTGCAGCTGTCGTTCACCTTCGACCACCGGGTGTGCGACGGCGGCACCGCGGGCGGATTCCTGCGGCTCGTGGCGGACTGCGTGGAGCAGCCCGCGGTGCTGCTCGCCGCAGTGTGAGCGGCGAACCCCCGGCCGAGCCCCGCGGCGGCCGGGGGATACTCGCGGGCATGACGACGAGCTACGACGCGGTGGTGCTGGCGGGCGGCGCGGCCAGGCGGCTGGGCGGTACCGACAAGCCCGCGCTCGCGGTCGGCGGCCGGATGCTGCTCGACCGGGTGCTCGCCGCGTGCGCGGCGGCCGACCGTACCGTCGTGGTCGGACCGCGCAGGCCGACCGCCCGGCCGGTGCGGTGGACCCGGGAGCAGCCCGCGGGCGGCGGCCCGCTGCCCGCACTCGCCGCGGGGCTCGCCGCGCTGACCGGCGGGGACCGCCCGGCGGCGGTCGTCGTCCTCGCCGCCGACCTGCCGTTCCTGACGGCACGCACGCTGACCGCGCTCACCGACGCGCTCACCGGCGCCGAAGCCTGCGAAGGCGTCCTGCTCACCGACCCCGCGGGACGCGACCAGCCGCTGGCGGCGGCCTACGCGGCGGAGCCGCTGCGCCGCGAGACCGCCCTGCTCAGAACCGAGCACGGCACCCTCGCCGGGCTGCCGCTGCGGCTGCTGACCGGGGAACTGTCGCTGCGCCGGATCGCCGACCCCACAGGCGAGGCCAGCTTCGACTGCGACACCTGGGACGACGTCGCCGTCGCCCGGGCACGGCTGGACGGGGAGTCCAAGGGGTGAGCCTGGGTGGCTTGCGGGGGCGGATCGGGGACGATGTGCGTGTGGTGGACGAATGGATCGCAGCAGTCAAGACCGAATTGGGCATCGACCTCGACGTGGACACCGGGGTCCTGCTCGATCTGGCACGTGATGCGGCACACGGGGTCGCTCGGCCGGCCGCGCCGCTGACCACCTTCCTAGTGGGATACGCGGCGGCGCAGGCGGGCGGCGGACCCGAGGCCGTACGGGAGGCGGCGCGGAAGGCCGCGGACCTGGCCCTGCGCTGGACGGAGGAGTCGGGCGGATGAGCGGCCCACGCGAGTACGGCCGTCCGGGCGCCGACGCCGCGGACCGGGCACTGGACGACGCCCTGGCGCTGGCCAACAGCCCCGGCGCCGGCGGCGCCTCCGCGCGCCCGTCCAGCACCGACCCCCTGGTCGTCGCCCTCGGGCACGAGCCCGGCGGCGCGGCCCCGGCCCGTACGCCCGCACCGGCCCGGCCCGCCGCAGACGCCGTCCCCTGGCCCGAGGCGCGGCGGATCGCGCGGCAGGTGGGCCGCAGGCTCGACGCGCGGGCGCTGCCGCTCGGCGAGGACGTCCTCGGCATGGCGCTGGCGCGCTCGCTGGTGGCGCTCACCGACCTGCCGTCGTTCGACTCCTCGGCCATGGACGGCTGGGCGGTGGCGGGCGAGGGGCCGTGGCGGCTGAAGGGCCAGGTGCTCGCCGGGCAGCAGCGCTCGGCCGACGCGCTGCTCGGCGGCCACGCCATCCGTATCGCCACCGGGGCCGTACTCCCGCCAGGCACCACCGCGGTGCTGCGCAGCGAGCACGGCGGCACCAGGAGCAGGACCGACGGCGAATGGCTGCACGTCCTGGCGCCGCACCCGGCTCCCCGCTCCGGCCAGGAGATACGGCGCAGGGGCCAGGAATGCCGCGGCGGCGACGAGCTGCTGCCCGCGGGCACGCTGGTGACCCCCGCGGTGCTGGGCCTGGCCGCCGCCGCGGGATACGACGAACTGACCGTCACCATGCGTCCCCGGGTGGAGATCCTGGTGCTCGGCGACGAACTGCTGGACCACGGGCCGCCGCGGGCCGGCCGGGTGCGTGACGCGCTCGGCCCGATGCTGCCGCCCTGGCTGCGCGGGCTCGGCGCGGATGTCACCGGTGTGCGGCGGCTGGTGGACGACGCGGGGGTGCTGCTCGCCGCCGTGGTGGGGAGCACCGCGGACCTGGTGGTGACCACCGGCGGCACGGCGGGCGGACCGGTCGACCACGTCCATCCGGTGCTGGCGAAGATCGGCGCGAAGCTGCTGGTCGACGGGGTGGCGGTACGGCCGGGGCACCCGATGCTGCTGGCCGGACTCCCCTCCGGCGGGCTGCTGGCCGGATTGCCGGGCAATCCGCTCGCTGCCGTCGCGGGGGTGCTCACCCTGGTGGATCCCGTGCTGCGCACCCTGTCCGGCCGGCCGGTGCCGGCGCCCTACGCCGCCCCGCTCACCGCGGACGTACCGGGGCACGCGGTCGACACCCGGCTGGTCCCGGTCGTCTTCGACGACGAATCTGCCGCCCGGCCGCTGCAATTCACCGGCCCCGCGATGCTCCGCGGACTGGCCGCAGCCGACGGCATGGCGGTGATCCCGCCGGGCGGCGCGAGAGCGGGCCAGGAGACGGCGGTCCTGGACACGGGCGCGCTCGCCCCGGCATGGGGGAGCGGCACATGACGCCACCAGGCGACGGCGAACCGCAGGACCCTCCGATCGACGATCCGTCACCGGCCGCGCCCAGAGGCTACAAAGTGGCCTTCCCGCGGCCCGCGGCCGGGCCGTTGGTGCAGGTCACACGGCGCGTGGTGCTGGCGCTCCTGGTGCTGGCCATCACCGTGGTGATCGTCTACGCCGACCGGGGCGGCTATCACGACAACGCCGACGATTCCGTGTCCTTCCTGGACTCCCTGTACTACTCCACGGTGACGCTGTCGACGACCGGCTACGGCGACATCGTCCCGTACAGCACCGGAGCGCGGCTGAGCAACACTCTCCTGGTGACGCCGCTGCGGGTGATCTTCCTGATCATCCTGGTCGGCACGACGCTCGAAGTGCTGACCGAGCGCACCAGGGAGCAGTTCCGCCTCACCCGTTGGAGAAGAACGTTGCACGATCATGTGGTCATCGTGGGATACGGCACCAAGGGCCGGTCGGCGGCGCGGACGCTGCTGGGGCGGGGTGTGCCGCCGGAGCGGATCGTGGTCGTCGACCCGAACCCGAAGGTGGTGCAGGGCGCGACCGAGGAGGGTTACGTGGCGGTCGCAGGCGACGCGACCCGCAGCGAGGTGCTGCGCAGGGCCGAGGCGCAGCGGGCCCGGCAGATCGTCATCGCCGCCCAGCGCGACGACACCGCGGTCCTGGTCACCCTGACCGCCCGGCAGCTCAACCGGCGGGCGCACATCGTGGCCTCGGTCCGCGAGGAGGAGAACGCCCCGCTGCTGCGCCAGTCAGGCGCCGACGCCGTCATCACCAGCTCGGGCGCCGCCGGACGGCTGCTCGGGCTGTCCGTGCTCAGCCCGAGCGTCGGCCAGGTGATGGACGACCTGATCACGTACGGCAGCGGTCTGGACCTCATCGAGCGGCCGGTCGCCGGGTCCGAGGTGGGCATGGCGCCGCGGGATGTCCGTGACCTGGTGGTGTCGGTGATACGCGACGCGCGGCTGCTGGACCACGACGATCCGGAAGCCGCGCCGCTGCGGGCCGCCGACCGGCTGATCGCGATCCGCCGCGCGACCGACGGGCCGGCCGCCGCACCGCTCGGCTGACCGGCGCGGCCGTACGGTCAGCGCCCGGGTGTCGCCAGCCGGGCTGCGGCCTGCGCGCGGGCCGCTTCGAGCACCGCGAGCAGCAGCGACTTGCTGGAGCTGCGTTCGCGGACGTCGCACAGCAGGACCGGGGTGTCGGGGCCCAGGTCGAGCGCGTTGCGCACCTGCTGGGCCGAGCAGTCGCGCTGCCCGTTGAAGCAGTTGACGCCCACCGCGAAGGGGATGTCGCGGGCTTCGAAGAAGTCGATCGAGGCGAACGACGCGTCGAGCCGGCGGGTGTCAGCGAGCACGATGGCCGCGAGCGCGCCGGTGGACAGGTCGTCCCACATGAACCAGAAGCGGTCCTGCCCGGGCGTACCGAACAGGTACAGCACCAGCTCGGGCGCGATGGTGATGCGGCCGAAGTCCATGGCGACGGTGGTCGAGGTCTTGCCCTCGACGCCCGACAGATCGTCCACGCCGAGGCTCGCCGTTGTCATGCGTTCCTCGGTCTCCAGCGGGGGCACCTCGCTGACCGAGCCCACCATGGTGGTCTTGCCGACGCCGAAACCGCCCGCGATGAGGATCTTGAGCGCGGTCGGCATGACCGGCTCAGAGCCGACGGATACCATTCATCACCCTTTCGATGAGTTCCACGCTCGGCCGGTCTTCCTGCCCGGGCGGCGCCTGGACCAGGATGAGCGAGGCGTTCAGCAGATCCCCGCAGAGGATCTTCACCACGCTCACCGGCAGGTCCATATGCGCGGCGATTTCGGCGATCGCCACCGCCCGGGTCCGGCACAGGTCGAGAATCTGGTTGGCCTCTGGCTCCAGATGGTCATGCTCGATTCCGTGCACGGACCGCGCGGCTACCAGCGTGATCAGTGTGAAGGTGTGCCGACTGTGCCGGGTGCGGCCGCCCGTGATGGCATAGGGCCGCAGATGACGTCCGGCCTCCACACCGTCGTGCCATCGGGGTTCACGCATCCTGTATGCGACCACCGGAGGTCTGCACGCGGGGTGCGGCACTCAGGTACGCGCCGACCTGCTTGACGAGCGTGCCCATCTCGAATGCCATCATCCCGACATCGACCCCTTCCGTGGCGATGGCCGCCAGTCTGGCGCCCCGTCCCGCGGCGGTGACGAAGAGGAAGGCCTTCTCCATCTGGATGACCGTCTGCTGGACCTCGCCGCCCTGGAAGTGGCGTGCCGCCCCGCGGGCGAGGCTGTGCATACCCGATCCGACCGCGGACAGATGCTCGGCGTCGTCCCGACGCAGGTCCTTCGACTTGCCGATGAGGAGACCGTCACCGGACAGCACGATGGCGCAGCGGATCTCTGGAATCCGGTCCACCAGCCCGTCGAGGAGCCAGTCCAGCTGAGGACCGGGTTGTACCTGCTCAGTCATTGCGTAACATTCCCTCACAGTTGGTTGGCACCCGAGCTCCTCGAATCCGGTCGTCCCTCCGTCGCGCCCGGCTCGTCGGTCTCGGACATCCTGGCCCGCTCCAGCCCCTGCTGAATGGCGATCATCGCGCGGGCCGACGCGTCAGGGGAAATGACGCCGTTGTCCCCCCCGCTGCCGTCCGGCCGGTCCTGTGTGTAAGCGGCCTCCCTGCGCAACTGCGTGGCGAGGCTCGCTCCCCTGGTCCGCTGGGGCAGGACCTGGGGGGTGGTCAGCGGGTGTTGTGCGTCCTGCGCAGGCACATTACCGGTGGGCATGGTGCCGGTGGGCACATTGCCGGTCGGAATGGGTCCCGTGGGTACGTTGCCGGTGGGCATGCCGTACCCGGCAGGCGGATTCCCGCCGGACGCGGCGGACACAGGCCGCCCCGTCCCGCCGGAATCGGTTCCGTAGTGCGCCGGGTGCTCCTGGGCGGGTGCCCATTCGGACGGGCCGGGCGCGGGTGAGGCGGGTTGATCCGAAGCGGCGGGCAACAGGCCGGGACCTCCGTATTCGGGGAAGCCGCTGTAGTCCGGGACACGGGTGTGCGTGAGGGGGTGGGCCTCGTTCTGCGGGATCACCCGGCCGCCGTCGGGCATGATGACGCCCGCGTTGCCGCTGCGCAGCCCCGCTCCGCCACTCGCCGCGCCGCCGCCCGTGCCCGCGGCGGGACCGCGGTCGGCGGCCACGAGCACGCCGCTGTCCAGGGCGGGGGCCGCGGGTCGCGGCGCCTCGGAGACCAGGTTGCGCGGTCCCTCGCCGGCCGCCGTGCTGACGGCGCTCGCGCCGGCCGCCGACCTGAGCTGGTCGAGGACCGGGGAGTCGACCTCTTCGAGCAGGGCCGCCGGCAGCAGGACGACGACGAGCGTGCCGCCGTAGACCGAGTCGCGCAGCTCGACCTTGATCCGGTGCCGCTCGGCGAGCCGGGCGACCACGAAGTGGCCCAGGCGCGGGTCCTCGCTGAGCGCCGTCATGTCCAGCCGGGGCGGATTGGCGAGCAGCTCGTTCGCGTGGTCCAGCAGTTCCTGCGGCATGCCGAGGCCGTGGTCCTCGATGTGGACGACCAGGCCCTTGCCCACCTTCGACGCGCTGACGAACACCTGGGTGTCGGGCGGCGAGAAGCTCGTACCGTTCTCGATGAGTTCGGCGAGCAGGTGGGTGACGTCCGCGACGGCCCGCCCGGCGAGGGCGAGCTGACGGTCGGCCGGCATGTTCTTGACCTTGACGCGGGTGTACGACTCCGTCTCCGCGACAGCGCTGCGCATCACGTCGATGATCGAGACCGGGGCGGTCATCTGGCGGCTCGGTGCGGCGCCGCTGAGGATGACCAGGCTCTCGGCGTGCCGGCGGACACGGGTCGCGAGGTGGTCGACCTTGAAGATGTCCTTGAGCAGGTCCGAGTCCTCGTGCTTGCGCTCGAGGTCGTCGAGCAGCGAGATCAGCCGGTGGATCAGGATCTGGGTACGCCGGATGAGCTGGGCGAAGACTTTCTCGGTGCCCTCGCGGCCCAGCGACTGCCTGATGACGGTGTCCGCGGCGACCCGGCCGAGCTGGTCGATGGCCCCGGCGATCCGCTCGATCTCGTCGGTCGCCTGATGGCTCTGCGGTGCCAGACTCGGCCGCGGGACGCGCTCGCCACTTTCTATTCGCGCCAGCAGCCGCGGCAGCCACACACCGGACAGCTCGTTGGTGCGCGCCTGGAGGTCGGAGAGCCGGCGCAGCGTCGAGCGGCGGGAGCGCAGCGCGAGCAGCACGCCGGCGGCGAGCGCGGCGAGGGTGGCGCCGGTGCCGATGAGCACCGCGATCAGCTGGTCGTTGGCGCCGTCCGAGGCGATGTCCGCGAGGTCGGCGAGCGAGTCGGAGCCCAGGCCCTGCAGGTCCGCGGTGAGCGCGTCGGCGGCGGTCGGCCACTCGGCGGCGAGCTGCGGCAGCGCCGTGCCCTGCCCGGTGGCCACCGCGTCCTCGATGCGGCTGACGGTGTTGGACTGCGCGTTGTCCGCGATGCGTGCGGCGGAGGTCGCGGCGCCGCCCGGCAGGTCGCCGATGGTCAGGTCGGTACGCAGCTGGCGCTGGATCGCGAGGTATTCGCCGAACTGGCCGCGGGCCGTGGCGGAGAGCTGGTGGGCGGGCAGCGCGGCGGACAGGACCGCGTCCTCGCGGGAGAGCATTTCGGTGATCTGTGCGACGGAGGCGGTGGCGGTCGCGCCGTGGACGAGGCGCCCGTCGTCACTGCGCGAGGCCGCGCTGACCAGGCCGATGCCGTTCGAGACGGTGTCGGTGAAGAACTGGAAGGCGTCGGTGGACGACAGGCTGTGGCCGTCGATGGCGCTGCGCCGCTCGGGCAGGAAGACCAGGGCGTCCCCGAGGGACTTGGACCAGCTCTGCAGGCCCGAGCTGTTCAGCCCGGAGGCCTTGCGGTACTTCTGTACCGCGGCGTCGGTCTTGGTGCGCGCGGCGTCGAGGTCCTTGCGGGCGGTGGAACTGCCGCCCGCCTGCCAGACCGCGGTGAGCCGGCGCTCGGTCTGCAGCCCGGAGACGACGTCCTGGGCGGGCCGGGCGACGGACGAGGTCCGGTCGGCGGCGGCGTGCAGGTCGATCTGCCGGCTGACGAGTCCGTCCGCCGTGTAGCCCCACAGCCCGCACAGGCAGACGGCGGGAACGACAAAGGGCAGGACGAACGAGGAACGGAGAGATCTGCGCGGGACGGAACGATGACGTGTCCGCCGGTCGCGGGTGCCTGGCATCTGATTCCTCGTACGGCAGCGGAACGCTGGTTCATTAAGGGACAGTTGCGAATTTGCCGGTCTTTCCTCCGGCGCGGCGACTTGACTCACCGTCAACGAAGTCGGCTACCGGGCTGACCCTATCAGGATCATGGCCTACCGTCAGCATCCGCCGGTGGCAACTGACAGGACGACGGTATCCTCCGACGGCCCCTCCCCGGCCGGCCCCCGCGCCCTCCCCGGTCACCGCCGGGAACGTCACAGAAGAGCGAGCAGCTTGGGCGTGTAGAGCGCTCCCACGGTGCCGATGCCGGCGACCATGTCGAAGTAGATCGAGGTCAGTTCGGGATCGGTCTGCACGGCCCGCAGCAGCGACAGGCGCTGCTCGTGGACTTCGAGGCGGGCAACGGCCAGGGTGGATTCGTAGCCGGGGGTCAAGGTCGCGTCCCGCTCCAGGGCGTAGTCGCGCAGCGCGGCGTCGAGCAGGGCGGGGTTGCCGCCGAGCCGGTCGGCCGTGTGGCGTACCAGCGACTCGGCCTGGAAGAAGGCGTCGCTGATGCCGCGGGCGGTGATCGAGTCCTTGTGGTGGCCGGCGTCGCCGACCAGCGCCCAGCCGGGACCCGCCGTCTGGCGGAAGTAGTTCTGCTGGTCGCCGGTGCCCCTGAGGCGTTCTGCCGGCTCCTTGCCGTCCATCCGGTCGTAGAGGGCGGGCGCGGTGGCCCTGACGTGCTCCAGGTACGCCCGTTGCGCGTCGGTGCGCACCCGCTCGAAGCGGTCCTGCGGGAAGTAGGCGAGGACCAGGGTCAGGCCGTCGTTCGTCGCCACGGCCGCGGTCCAGGTGGACGGGCCCTCGTACAGTTCGAGCCCGGCCGGCACGTCCTGCCAGTACGTGTAGTACGCGCAGGTCAGCCGCGGGTCCACCACGGTGTACGGGGCCTCCGCCAGGGTGGCGACCGCCGAGCGCATGCCGTCGGCGCCGATCACCAGGTGGGCGCGCTCGGTGAACGACCCCTGGCGGTGCCTGCCCTGCACGCCGACGACCCGGCCCGACGCGTCCCGCAGCAGGCCGGTCACCTGGCAGCGGTCGCGGTATTCGACGCCGGCCGCCACCGCCGCCTCGACCAGGATGGCGTCCAGCACATGGCGCCGGGGTGCGAACCCGGCCCGCTGGCCCTCCACTCCGCGCGCACAGCCCTCCAGCCGGACGTCGGCGAGTTCGTAGCGCGCGTGGTCCAGCGGCGGGCAGCCGGAGGCGCGGACGCGGTCCAGCAGGCCCCAGCGGGCGAGTGCGGCGACGCCCGGCTGGTGGATGAGGTGGGTGGACAGCGTGTCGGTGCCCGAGGGCGCCCTGTCCAGCAGGAGCACGCGATAGCCCGCGCGGGCGAGCAGCATGGCGGTGGGCGATCCGGCGCAGCGCGCGCCCACCACAATGGCGTCGAACATCAGGTGCCTCACAACAGATGTCGGGTCGGTGGGTGTCGTGGTGCTGTACCGCGGGGTACGGCCCGGCCGCCGGTGATCAGCGGGAGTGCCCGAATTCGCCGAGCAGGGCCTTGCGGTCGATCTTGCCGTTGTTGTTGAGCGGAAGGGTGTCGAGCACGGCGATTCTGCGCGGCAGCATGTACGGCGGCAACTGGCCGCCGAGATCCGCGTACAGCCGCTCCGGCTCGCAGCCGGTCCCGCAGACCGCGGCCGCCAGCTCCGGCTCGCCGTCGTCGGCGGTGGGCACCGCGAGGACGATCGCGTCGCGCACGCCGGGCTGGCGCCGCAATACGGCCTCGATCTCGCCGAGTTCGATCCGGTGGCCGCGGACCTTGACCTGGTGGTCGGTACGGCCCAGGTGGATCAGCAGGCCGTCGCGGACCGCGACCCGGTCGCCGGTGCGGTACCAGTGCTTGTCGGTCGGCGCACCTGTCGGGTCCGCGTACGCGGTCTCCCGTGCCGCGCCGTCGGCAGGGTGCGGGTCGGGTATCAGGAAGCGGCCGGCGTTGTTCGCCGGGTCCTGGTAGCCCGGGAAGCGCAGCGGGCCGCGGACGCACAGCTCGCCGTTGTCGCTCGGCCGGCCGTCCTCGTCCAGCAGTACGAAGTCCACGATCGGGTAGCAATTGCCGATCGGCGCGATGCCGTTGGGCGTCTCGGGCCAGGCGGCGGGGTCGTCGGGCATGCGGTAGGCGGTGCAGGAGATGGTGAGTTCCGTCGGGCCGTAGAGGACTTCCATCCGGCTCGCGGGCGCGGCCGTCCGCCATTGCGCGGCGGCGGCCAGCGGCAGCGGCTCACCGCCGAAGATGCTCCAGCGCAGCGTCGGCATGCTGCCCGGCTTGAGGGTGCCGAGCCGGGAGGCGAAGGAGATCAGCGACGGCACCGAGAACCAGTGCGTGAGCCGCAGGTTGTTGACGGTGCGCACCGGCGACAGCAGCTGGCTGCGCATCGGCACCACGAGGGTGCCGCCGCCGGCCCAGGCGACGAAGATGTCGTGCACCGAGCCGTCGAAGGTCAGCTCGAAGCTCTGCGACAGCCTGCTGCCGGGGCCGATGTCGTAGCGTCCGGCGACCTGGCCCAGGTAGGAGCAGATGTTGCTGTGCAGGATCGGCACACCCTTGGGGGCACCGGTCGAGCCGGAGGTGAAGATGATGTACGCGGTGTCGCCGGGGCCGGCCGGGGGGTACGGCAGTTCGGGCGCCGGCTCCAGGGCGAGGGCCGCCAGCTCCTCTGCGCCGACGGCGAGCACGGGTACGGCGGGGGGCGCCGTCCGTACGGCTTCCGCGCCCGCGGCGTCGGCCAGCACCAGCTCCAGCCGCGCCGACTCGACGATCTCGGCCGTACGCGCCGGGGGGTGCTCGGGGTTGAGGGGGACGACGGTGCCGCCGGCCCGCAGAATGCCGAGGTAGCCCGCATAGGCGGTCACCGAGCGGCCGACCAGCAGCCCGACGCGGCTCGGCGCGCTGCCGCCGGCCGCCGCGACCAGCCGGGCGGCGATCCGCTCGGCCAGATCGCGCAGTTCGCCGTACGTCAGGCGGTCCTCGCCGACTTCGAGCGCGACGACCTCGTGGCCGTGTTCGGCGGCCGAACGGGCGAACCACTCGTACATGGTCTGCGGGTCGCTCATCGGGCAGCCGCCTCCAGGGTCCGCGTCCACGCGCGCAGTTCGCCGACCGTACGCAGCCGGCCGAACTCGTCGGGGTCCACGTCCTGCTCGGACCGCTTGGCCAGCTCGACCAGGATGCGCAGCTTCGCCAGCGAGTCGATGCCTATCTCGGTGAGCGTCGAACCGTCGTCGAAGCCGGTGCGGGCGTGCTCGCGCAGCATCCACGCCGCCAGGTCGGCGTCACCGGTGTGCTGCTCCTCGCCGGGCCAGTAGCGCTTGGTCTGCCACGGGTAGTGCGGCAGCGGGACGAAGCGGCCCGGCTCCCCGAAGACCTCGGACCAATGCAGGTCCTCGCCCTTGCGGTAGCGGTCGGCCAGGCCGGACAGCGGCAGCCCGCCGATGCCCTGGAATCCGGTGAGCGCCTCGGCCATGTCCTCGTGGCTCGCGCCGACCACTGCCAGGCGGTGGGTGTGGTGCTGGCGGCGGGTGGCCGCGCTGAAGCAGATGTCACGCAGCGCGAAGGACGGGCCCCGTCCGCCGGGTCTGAGGTAGTCGGCGTACAGCCGGGCCAGGTCCTCCAGCGCGGCGGCGCTACGCGCGGAGAGCACGAGTACGTAAGGCACCCCGGGCATCGGCCCTGGGTGCGCGGGAGCGGTGTCGGCCTGGCGGACCACCACGTGGGCGTTGAGCGCGGACGAGCCCTGCCCGGAGATTCCGGCCACCACGGGACGGCCCAGATCGGGCAGCGCGTACAGCCGATCGGGCACCATCAGCGGCAGCGCGCCCCAGGCGACCCTGGGGTTGGGGGTGATGGCATGGAGGCTGGCGGGGACCTGGCGGTTCTCCAGGCAGAGCACCGCCTTGACCAGTCCCGCCAGACCGCCGGCCGCCTCGGCGTGCCCGATGTTGCTCTTGATCGAGCCGACCAGCAGCGGGCGTCCCGCCGGGCGTCCGGCGCCCAGCACCTCGCCGAGTGCGGTCAGCTCCAGCGGGTCGAGCGCGGGTGAGCCCGAGCCGTGCGCCTCGACGTAGTCCACGTCGGCGGGGTCGATCCGGGCGTCCTCGTACGCCCAGCGCAGCACTTCGAGCTGGCCGGCGAGCGAGGGGTTGAGCACGCTGTCGCTGGTGCGGCCGTCGTTGCCCACCGCGCTGCCGGCGATGACGGCGCGGACGCGGTCGCCGTCGGCGAGGGCGTCGGTGAGGCGCTTCAGCACGACGACGGCCACCGCGTCGCTGGGCGCGTGGCCGTCCGCGAAGGCGTCGCCGAACTTGCTGCGGCCGTCGGGCGACATGCCGCCGGCCTGGCTCATGACGACGCCCTCGTCCGGGCGGAGTGCGATGTTCACCCCGGCGGCCAGCGCCAACGGGCTCTCCCCGGCCCGCAGACTCTGCACCGCCTGATGCACCGCCACCAGCGAGGACGAGCAGGCCGTGTCGACGACGACGCTCGGCCCGCGCAGGTCGAAGACATGCGACACCCGGGCCGGCAGCAGCGAGCGGAAGTTGTTCAACTGGGCGGCGGTCGCGTTCTCCAGGCCCTGACGGAGGGTCAGCTCCAAGTAGTCGGCGCGGGCGTTGCCGACGAAGACGCTGGTCCTGCTGCCTGCGATCAGGTCGGGGCGCTGGCCGGCGTCCTCCAGGGCCTCCCAGGTCGTCATCAGCAGCAGCCGCTGCTGCGGGTCGAGTTCGACGGCCTCGGTCGGTGACATGCCGAAGAACTCGGCGTCGAAATCGGCGATGCCGTCGACGTAGCCCGCGCGGCGGCTGGCGAGCCGCCCCGGCTCCGGGGAACCGGCGTGCAGGGCGTCGGCGTCGTAACGGTCGAGGGGCGTCTCGCTGGTGGCGTCCACGCCGTCCCGCAGCAGGGTCCACAGCTCATCAGTCCCTGACGCACCGGGTAGTCGGCAGGCCATGCCGATCACCGCTATGGACCGTTCGTCCACGTCCGACCTGATCATGGAACAACTCCTTCGATACTTCGCCACTGTGCGTACGGGACGGCGCCGTTGAGCTTGCCGCATGGAATCGGAGTGGCCGCACCCGGCCTTGCGCCCTCTTGAGACGGCGACACCTGCAGACTTCTCCTGCCGTCCACCGGCACCGTCGTACCGCCGGACGGCCTGCTTCCGGGCGGTACGGGGGATCGGTTGCGGAGCGATCGGCACCGCACACCGTCGCCGCGCTGGTCGCTCGACGGGGCGGTGTCCATGTGCCGTCGTTCCTCACCGGATCGGTGGGCAGTCACCTCGCACGGGGCAATGTGGACACCCCGGTCGGAATGGATCTCGGCGTGAAATAGCGCATAATTCCATGGCTGTAGCAGCTCTGCCGCTGCGTGCAGAGGGATGCCCGCAGCTCGAACCGCACTTGCCCCACCCCACCGTGTCCTCTTTCGCAGGTACATCGGACAACATGGCACGCACGGGCCCCCATGCGACACATGCGTCGCACCCGCCTCCCCGTCAGCAGGCGCTCGAACTGGGGTTCGATTGCCTCACTGGTGGGCCAGGTCGCGCGTGGCAGCGTCGAGAACCGGCCCACCGCACGATTGTCATACGCATAATCGATTCTGCTCGATTGGCGCTTGAAGATTGGCGCGAAGTGATCGCCGAAGGTTGAAACCTGGAATTAGTTGGACAGACTTACGGGTTGG
This sequence comes from Streptomyces sp. IBSBF 2435, assembly GCF_036815005.1. Lineage (NCBI taxonomy): Bacteria > Bacillati > Actinomycetota > Actinomycetes > Kitasatosporales > Streptomycetaceae > Streptomyces > Streptomyces sp. IBSBF 2435. Next base: position 157,279 of record NZ_JAJSYW010000001.1, read on the forward strand.
GCAGCTCGGAGGGGACCGCTGGCGGCAGGGCGGTCACGGGGTGCCAGGGGCGTGTACTCTCGGTGGTCGGCACATCACCGGCGAGACGCGTGATACGGCCAATTCCCGATCGGGCGATCCATGGGGGCCAGGGTTCTGCTTTCATCTGATCTCATGAATCCCTTGTCCTCCTCGGATCAGGCCAACATGGCCGGCGAGCAGCGGAAGCTGCGGCTACAGGTTCTCGGCCTCAACACCGTTGAAGCGGAAGCCACCTTCGACCGGGTCGCCCGGATCGCGGCCAGTCTGACCAAGTCGCCTCTCGCCATGGTCAACTTCATCAACGACGAGCGCCAGATGTTCCGCGGCATGTATGTGCCGCCGTCCTCGCCCGACGCGCCGATGACCGGGAGCGAGAGCAACGGCATCGTCTTCGACCTGAGCAGCGTCGCTCGCGAGGCGGGCAATGACTACGGCTTCTGCCCGCACGTCGTGGCCCAGGGTTCCCAACTCGCCCTTGACGACGTCTTCGACTACCCCCGTTTCAAGGGCAACCCTCTTGTCAACGACATGGGAGTGCGCTCCTACCTGGGCACTCCGCTGCGCGACAACACCGGCATGATCCTCGGCACCGTCTGCGTCGCCGACGTCAAGCCCCGCACCTGGGACCGCGAGCTGCGGGAGGGCATGCAGGAACTCACCGAAACCCTCCTGTCGGACTTCAAACTGCGCGACAGCCTCCTCGCCCAGCAGCAGGAGCTGTTTTCGGTCTTCGACGGAGCACCTTTCCCCATCATGCTCACCGAGGGCCCGCACCACCTCCTGCGCTACGCCAACGGCCGGCAGGGCTCGGCATTCGGCATGGTCCCGCAGTTCAGCCCGGGCCGGCACGTGCTGCCCACGCTGGAGGCCATCGGCGTCTTCAACGCCATGGACGATGCCTTCCGCACCGGCCAGGCCACCATGCTCAACCGGGCCTCGGTCGCGACCTACGACATGGGCCTCCCGCAGGACTTCAACTTCCTGTGCACCCCGGTGCGCACCTCCCCCAGCGCGCCCATCAGCGGTGTGCTGACCGTGGCCATGAACGACACCGGGCAGTCCTACCCCGGTTCCGACCAGCAGGCCTTCGCGGCCAACGTCCAGGAGCGCTTCGAGCGGCTCGGCGCCGGCGGCCTGCCCGGCGGCCCCGCTCCCGGCCACCACTGAACACCCGTGCCGCACACAACACCGCGTGGCGCCCCCGGCGGCGCGCACCGACGTCGTGACCACGGGCTCGGGCGGCGGACCCCCCGAGCCCTTCGCCCTGCGGCGGGCGCCCCGGCGCGGTGCACGCACGGCGTCACGGATCCGCCTGACCGCGTCCCGTAGGGTCGAGGCATGCGTGCGATCACGATTGCCGAACCGGGCGGCCCCGAGGCGCTGGTCCTCGCGGACGTCCCCGATCCCGTACCCGCCGAGGGCGAAGTGCTGGTCGAGGTCGCGGCCTCGGCCGTGAACCGCGCCGATGTCCTCCAGCGGCAGGGCCACTACGAGCCGCCGCCCGGCGCCTCCCGCTATCCCGGACTCGAATGCTCCGGACGGATCGCGGCCACCGGCCCAGGAGTCACCGGCTGGTCGGTCGGCGACGAGGTGTGCGCGCTGCTCTCCGGCGGCGGCTACGCCGAGCAGGTCGCCGTCCCCGTCGGCCAACTGCTCCCGCTTCCCGAGGGCGTCGACCTCGTGACGGCCGCCGCGCTGCCCGAAGTGGCTGCGACGGTGTGGTCCAACGTCTTCCAGGTCGCCCACCTCCGGCCCGGCGACACGCTGCTGGTGCACGGCGGCTCCAGCGGCATCGGCACGATGGCGATCCAGCTGGGCAAGGCGATCGGTGCGACGGTCGTGGCGACCGCGGGCAGTGCGCAGAAGCTGGCGGCCTGCCGTGATCTGGGCGCCGACGTCCTGATCAACTACCGCGAGCAGGACTTCGTCGAGGAACTGGGCCGCCCCGGTGCGGACGTCATCCTCGACGTGGTCGGTGCCGCCTACCTGGCCCGCAATATCGACGCCCTGGCGGTGAACGGCCGGCTCGTCGTCATCGGCATGCAGGGCGGGACGAAGGCCGAACTCAACCTCGGCACACTGCTCGCCAAGCGCGCCGCCGTCATCGCGACCAGTCTGCGGGCCCGGCCGCCGGAGGAGAAGACGGCGATCATCGCCGCCGTCCGCGAGCACGTCTGGCCGCTGATCGAGGCCGGCACCGTCCGTCCCATCGTGGACCGCGCACTTCCGCTGGCCTCGGCCGCCGACGCCCACCGCCTGATGGAGAGCAGCGAACACATCGGCAAGATCCTGCTCACGCTCTGACCACAGCCGGTCAGGGCCCTGGCGGCGCGCTGGGAGGCATCGAACCTCCCACGGCTTCCAATGAGGCTTTTTCGGACCGATCATTTTCAGCCAATGTGGCCGACTGGACGGTTTGCACGGGATCCTGCCCCTCGCCGGTTCGCCTCCCAGGTCGGGATGCCGGAAATGTCGCCTCATGTGACGCTGGGACCACCCAGGAACCGGCGGAGAGGCGATGCGCGTGCGGTGGGCATCCGGCAGGCGAGGCAGGCCGCGGGCCGCCGCGCAGCCGGGCCGGCCGGTCGCCGCCCCCACTGCTCGGGCGGTCGCTCCCGTACTCCTCGCGGCGGCACTCTTCACCCCGGCCGGCATCGCCCGGGCCACCGGGCCGCCGCCCGCCGTTCCGGCCGCGCCCGCGCCGCACGTGCCCGGAGGTGCGCCCGTGCCGGGCGGGGCGGCCGTTCTCGGCGCGGCCCGGCCGCCGCAACCCCCGCCAGGACGTGAACCGCGGCCGGGCGGTCCGCCACCCGGAGCCGGTGCCGTCCCGCCCCCCGCGGCCGACCGGCCAGGAAGACCCGCGGGATCCGTACCGCCGAGGCTGCCAGAGACCCCGCCAACCGTCCCTGCCGTACCCGCTCCACCCGCTACCACCGGCATGCCTGCCATGCCGCCCTCACCTCCTTCGTCCCATTCGCCTGCCTCCTCCCGGCCGCCCGCACGGAAGCCGGCCGGCCCCGACCGGTCGCCGGCGCCCGCCAGGACTCCCGATCACGATCACCCGGCGCCCGTGCCGTCCGCCTACACCGCCGCGCCGCTGCACCCGCCGGCGCACATGTCCCCGTCCCCGTCGCCGTCCCCGACCGCCGGGAGCGGACACCCCGCCGGGCGCGCCTACGAGCAGGGGCGCCCCGCACGCCACCACGGCCGCGACCACGGCGACCATGCGCCCTCGCTCGTGCTCGGCGTCGAGGAGTCGGGGCCGACCGCGGCCCCACCCGCACCCGCCGCCCCCGAGGCGGAACAGCAGGGGTCGGCCTCTTCCTACGGGCCCGGGCGGCGGGTACTCAGAGTGCTGCCGCTCGGTGCCGGAATGATGCTGGTCGGACTGGGGCTCGGCTTCCTCGGTCTGCGCCTGCGCCGCCTCTGATTGCTTCCCCGCACCGTCCCCACCTCCTTCCACCACTACTTCTCTATGCCTACCGGCACCCGCGCGCCTGCGCCCACGCCTGCCGTGCGCGTGAGCACCCGCGTCCGCACGCGAGACCATCAGCTTCGATTCTCCGTGACCGTGAGTCACCTTCCACGATCATGATTGCCCATCGCGGATCGTTCCGAACACCCGAAAGCAATCGACCACCCGTTCGAGTGAAGAGCTGTGCGAACCCGCCGACCGGCCATGCCCGGCGACCATACTGGGTATACGTACTCAGTATGTAGATCCGTCACGGCCTGCTGGCCCCCCTCGAACGGGGTCCGCGCTACGGCTACCAGCTGCGCACCGAGTTCGAGTCGCGCACCGGTTCCACCTGGCCGCTCAACGTCGGGCAGGTCTATACGACCGTCGCCCGGCTGAAGCGGGACGGCTTGGTCGTACCCGCAGGTGAGGACGGAGAAGGCCATGCCCTTTACGCCATCACCGAGGACGGCCGTGACGAGCTGAAGCAGTGGTTCGCCCCCCGGTCGACCGCGCCAACCCGCCGCGGAACGAACTGGCGATCAAGCTCGCGATGGCGGTCGGTTCGCCCGAGGCCGATGTGCGATCGGTCATCCAGGCCCAGCGCGCCCACACCATCCGGGTGATGCAGGACTGCACGCGGTTGAAGGGACAGGCGCTGCACGCCGCGTCCCGCCGGCCGGGTGTGTTCGACCCGGACGATGTGGCCTGGCAGCTGGCCCTGGACCAGCTGATCTTCCAGGCCGAGGCGGAAGCGCGCTGGCTCGACCACTGCGGGGCCAGGCTCGTGCGACTGGCCCCGCAGGCCGTGGCCGACAGCCACTCGGCCCCGGCATCCGGCCCGGCCGGCCCGGCCGACGCTGGAAAGAAGCGGGACCCCGCGCAGGACAGAGGGCTGCGCGGCGCCCTCAGACAGCCCCGGCGTTGACCTGCCGGCGTTGACCGATCGGAGCGGCTCGCACCCCGGCGGGCGATCGAGTCGGGCCGGGGCAACCCGGGCGTGCCGCATGTGCCGGTGGCCATCCCGTGGGGCGCTCTGGCGGCGCTGATCGTGCTGGTGCCGCTGGGCGCGGGGCTGCTGGCGGCGCTGGTCACCCGGTCCCGTCCCGAGCTCGGCAGGCGGGTCGGGGGATGAGGGGGCACGGACCCGGGCAGGACGGGTGTGCGGGACAATGGGCGTATGGAGATGCCGATGAACGAACGGTCGCCGGAGAGCTCGCAGAATCCACAGGTCCTGGTCGTCGGGCCGGACGGAATGGCCCTGGGGGGTGCGCCGGGCGGTGATGGCGAGGAGGGCCGCGAGATCCCGGTGACGGAGATGGTCGAGCAGCCGGCGAAGGTGATGCGGATCGGCAGCATGATCAAGCAGCTCCTGGAGGAAGTGCGGGCGGCACCTCTGGACGAGGCCAGCCGGGTACGGCTCAAGGAGATCCACACCAGCTCGGTGAAGGAGCTGGAGGCGGGCCTCGCGCCGGAGCTGGTGGCGGAGCTGGAGCGGCTGTCGCTGCCGTTCACGGACGAGAGCGTGCCGAGCGAGGCGGAGCTGCGGATCGCCCAGGCGCAGCTGGTGGGCTGGCTGGAAGGCCTCTTCCACGGGATCCAGACCGCGCTGTTCGCCCAGCAGATGGCGGCTCGCGCCCAGCTCGAGCAGATGCGGCGCGCACTGCCGCCGGGTGCGCTCGGCAGCGACGAGGAGCAGGAGGCCGGCCACCCGGGTTCGCGCTCGGGCCCGTACCTCTAAGCCGCCGCATCCGGCGGACGCGGGCACGGGCACGGGACGCCAGCTTCTCCCCGGCGGATGTGCCGCCGCCAGGTGGGCCGGGGCGGCTCGGGCTCGCGCTTCGGGCGGCCCGCAGAGCCCGGTCCGCGGAGTCCGGCCCGCTGAGCCGGCGGTGAATAGCCGGCCGGACGGCTCACCCGGCCAGGCCCGGAGGGACGATCAGCTGGCGCCCTTGCCCGTGGACACCCAGATGGTGACCTTCTGGCCGGACGTGATGTCGAAGTCGTCCAGTGACTTGGGAGTCTGGGCGGTGATCGTGCCCTTGCCCCACTGCTGCTCGTCCATGTCCTTGATCTCGTACGGCCAGTTGGCGGCCTTCATACAGGCCACGGCGGAGTCCACGTAGATCGAGGTGAAGTCGGGCATCGTCATGAGGTTGGGCTTGCCCGGGTTGATCAGCTCGTTGTGCGCCTTGGTGCACTCGGACGACTCGATGGTGCGGCTCTGGTCGCCCTGGACGACGCTGTCCGAGGCGGGCGTGGTCGGGGAGTCGGAAGCGGTGCTGGTGGCGGTCACGCTCGGGTCGCCGGTCGGGTCGGTCACCGGGTCGTCGCCGCCACCGCCGGACATCGCTATGACGATGGCTATGACGACCACGACGGCCAGCGCGGCGACGGCCGCACCCACGATCAGCGGGGTGTTCCGCTTGCGCCCGCCTCCGCCGCCGGGTCCCGCGCCGCCGCCGGGCGGCCTGCCGCCCATGTGCTGCTGCGGGACGGACCGCAGGGACGGCGGCGGTGCGCTCATGCCGTAGGCCGGGCTGGGCGGCGGGGTCCGGTGGCCGCCCTGCTGCGGATAGCCGTAGGCGGACGGCGGCGGGGTGGAGGGGCCGAAGCCGTGCGGTTGCGGGGTCGGCGCGTACGGGGTGTGGAGCTGCGGCGGCGGTGTCCGGAGCGGCCCCTGCGCGGACGGGAAGACGGAGGCCGCGACGCCTTCGCCGCGGTTGCCGGCCGCCGGGTCGCCGGAGATCAGCGGCATCGTGTTGCGGGTGGTGGCCGCGAGCACCCGGTCGCTCTCGTCGTGCATGGCGTCGGCGGTCGGGAAGCGCTCGGCCGGGTTCTTGCGCAGGGCGCGGGCGACCAGGGCGTCGATGGCCGGGGTGAGGGCGCGGTTGACGGAGGACGGCGTTGGGGGCGTCTCCTGCACATGCTGATACGCCATCGCCAGCGGTGAGTCGGCGTCGAAGGGCAGGCGGCCGGTGAGGAGTTCGAACAGCAGACAGCCGACCGAGTAGAGGTCGGAGCGCTCGTCGACGCCGCGCCCCAGGGCCTGTTCTGGCGACAGATACTGCGGAGTGCCGACGACCATGCCGGTCTGGGTCATCGAGGTGACCCCGGACTGCATGGCGCGCGCGATGCCGAAGTCCATCACCTTGACGGTGCCGCGCCGGGTGATCATCACATTGCCGGGCTTGATGTCCCGGTGGACCAGGCCCATTTCATGGCTGACCGCGAGCGCCGCGAGCACGTCGCCGACGATTTTCAGCGCCCGGTCGGCCGGCATCGCGCCGTGCTGGGCGACGTCGGCGGCCAGGACGTCGCCGAGCGGCTTGCCCTCGACGTACTCCATGACGATGTAGGGGACGACCTGACCGTCGATCGTGTCCTCGCCGGAGTCGAAGACCGAGACGATGTTGGTGTGGTTGAGCTTGGCGACGGACTGGGCCTCGCGGCGGAAGCGCTCGCGGAAGGACTGCTCGTGGCCGAGATTGGTATGGAGGGTCTTGACGGCGACCGGCCGGTCCAGCACGGTGTCATGTGCCAGGTGCACCGACGCCATCCCGCCCTGGCCGAGCAGATCGCGCAGCTGGTACCGCCCGCCGCCGACCGAGCGCCCCGTGTACCCGCCGCCCTGCGTGGCGTCCCCGCTCATCAGTACCGCTACCCCCATGAAGATCCAACGGGAAGACACACTCGTCCCCGGAGCTTTCCCGCCAAGTTTGGCCGATCGCGCGAGCACGTCAAGTTCGTTGACCATCTCGTCACCTGATGCGCATGGGGTGCGCACACAGCGCGGAAGTTTCCCGAGTATCCGGATCGGCCTGTCAAACAGGGGTAAGCGCCTGGACGGGGGCCGTGGAGGTCTGCCGAAAAGCGGTACGGTGGCGCACCAGACGAAGCACGAAGCGATGGCGAACGACGGCGAGGACTGATGGTCGACCCGAACGAGACGGCCGGCGGCACCGGAGCGCCCACCGGAGCGTCGGATGCCTCTGGCGAGTCCCGCGGCGAGTTCTCCGGCCAGTGGGGCGTGGGCTCCTTCGTCGGCGAGGGCCGTTACCGGCTGACCGGTCGGCTGGGCCGCGGCGGCATGGCCGAGGTGTTCGCGGCCGAGGACGTACGGCTGGGCCGGACCGTCGCGGTGAAGCTGCTGCGCAACGACCTGGCGGAGGACCCCGTCTCCAAGGCCCGCTTCACCAGGGAGGCGCAGGCCGTCGCGGGCCTGAACCACCACGCCGTCGTGGCCGTCTACGACTCGGGCGAGGACCGCACGCCGACCGGCACCGTCCCCTATATCGTGATGGAACTGGTCGAGGGCCACACGATCAAGGACCTGCTCAACGGCCCCACCCCGCCGCCGATCGACCAGGCGCTGCTGATCGTCTCGGGTGTGCTGGACGCGCTCGCGTACAGCCACCAGCACGGCATCGTGCACCGGGACATCAAACCGGCCAATGTGATCATCGCCACGGGCGGCGCGGTCAAGGTCATGGACTTCGGCATCGCCCGCGCCCTGCACGGCGCCGCCAGCACCATGACGCAGACCGGCATGGTCATGGGCACCCCGCAGTACCTGTCGCCCGAGCAGGCGCTCGGCAAGTCCGTGGACCACCGCAGCGACCTCTACGCCACCGGCTGCCTGCTCTACGAGCTGCTGGCGCTGCGCCCGCCCTTCACCGGTGAGACCCCGCTGTCGGTGGTCTACCAGCACGTCCAGGACGACCCGCGGGTCCCGTCGCAGGTCAGCGACCGGGTGCCGCCCGAGCTCGACGGCATGGTGCTGCGCGCGCTGGCCAAGCAGCCGGAGGACCGCTTCCAGAGCGCCGAGGAGATGCGCGGCGTCGTCGGCTACGCGCACCAGACGCTGACCCGGCAGGGCGGCTGGACCGGCGGCCTGTGGAACACCGGCGTGGTCACCGCGGTCCTCCCGCAGGCGTCGCGCCCCGGTGCGGCCGACGGCACGCGTCAGCCGGACGGGCGCAGCGGCAATACCGCGGAGCTGGGCCTGCCGCTGATCCCCGGCGTCGTCGGCAACGGCACGGGCAGCGCATACGAGGAGAGCGGTTACGACGGCGGGCGCGGCGCCGGCGGCGGCCCGGGCGGCAACCGCTGGCTCAAGCCGGTGCTCTTCGCGGTCGCCGCGGTGCTGGCCGTGGTGCTCGGCGTCTACCTGGCGACCAACAGCTCCGGCGGCGGCGACAATCCCGCCGACACCCCCCCGTCGTCCTCCGCGACGCAGGGGACCGGCACGCAGCCGACCGGCCAGCAGCCGACGGACGAGCCGACCGGCGACCCGACGGGCACCGGCGACGAGGGCACCGGGCCGACCACTCCGCCCTCGACCCCGGCGACCAGTGCGCCGCCGACGACCCCGGCCACCACCCCGGCGACCACGCCGGCCACGACGCCGCCGACCAAGGACACCCCGTCGTCGACGCCGACCAAGAGCACGCCGACGACCCCGACCGACCCGCCCACCGAGACCGGTGACCCGGTGGGGAGCATCGCGGGCTCGGACGGCTGACCCCGGGCCACCCCGCGAGAGCGCCGATCCCGGCTCCGCGCGAAAGCCCCGAGCCGTAAGCCGCCGCTCACCCCGGGAGGCTCACCCGCTCACCCCGCGAAGGCGTCGAGCACCGAGTCGTACTCCGCCGTCCACCACACGGCCAGCGCCGAGGCGGCGGGGAAGAGCGGGTCGGAACGGCGGTCGCGGCGCTCGTAGCGCCAGTGCAGCATCCAGAAGTCGTTCAGCCGCTCCCACCACACCCGGTGGACGGCGGCGGCGACCTCCCCCTCGCCGGCGCCCGACGCGTCCCGGTACGCCCGCGCGTAGGCCCGTACCTTGCGCAGGTCGAGGCGGCCGTGCTCGGGGTGGACGAAGAAGATCGCCGCGGCCCTGACCGCCTCCTCGGCGCGCGGCTGGACGCCGAGCCGGTCCCAGTCGACGATCGCGGCGGGTTCGTCACCCCGGTAGAGCAGGTTGAGCGGGTGGAAGTCGCCGTGCACCCAGCCCTGGACGCGGCCTTCCGGCGCCGGGTCGGGCGGGCGGCGGTGGGCGTGCCGCCTGAGCAGGTCGCCGCGCTCCAGCAGCCGGTGCTCGGCCAGGCCGTCGAAGTCGTCGTAGGGGCGGTGGGCGCGGACCAGGGCGAGCAGCCGCGCGATGTCGGCGTGCGTACGGGAGGGGTCGGCGCTGGGCTGCGGGCCCGCCGCTGGCGGCGGCTGGACGCGGGCCAGACCGGTGTGCACCCGGCCGAGCAGGGTGCCGAGCCGCCGGGACTGCCCGGCGGTCAGCTCCGTGCCCTCGCGGTGGGTGCCGTCGATCCACGGGAAGAGCGCGTAGCCGTCGCCGTCGAGCAGCGTCACCGTACGGCCGTCGGCGGCCGGGAGCGGGGCCGCGGCGGGCAGGCCGAGCCGGACCAGGCCCCGGGTGGCGCGGTGCTGGCGGACGATGAGCGCGGGTTCCGCGGTGTCGGCGGCGACGTACTGCTTGAGGAAGTAACGACCCCGGGTGGTGGTCACCTGCCACCCCCGGTTCAGCAGCCCCCTGGGGACGGCTTCGAAGGTCAGCGGCTCGCCCGCGTTCTCGTACCGACGCAGCAGGGCGGTCAGCGAAACCCGCTCGTGCGGCTTCGTCGCCGTGCCTGTCACGTGCCACAGAGTAGATCACCACGAGAGGCCGTCCGGGCGAGCTGGCGCGACCCCGCCCCGACCTGCTAGGGCCACCGTTAAGCCCCGGACCGGCACCTGTACGGCCCCGGACGGCCGGGCACCCCTGCGTCCCGGACGGCCACCTTCACGCCCAGGACCGTCGCCCTCACGCCCCCGGCGCGGACCCCGTGCCCAGCCGGGCCGCGTACGCCTCCGCCTGCGTGTGCCGCTCCATGCCCAGCTTCGCCAGCAGCACCGTGACGTACTTCCTGATGGACTTCTCGGTGAGCCCGGTGCGCTCGCCGATCTGCCCGTTGGTGAGCCCCTCCCCGATCAGCTCGAGCAGCCGCCGGTCCTGGTCGGTGAGGTCGGCCATCCGCTCCTCGTGCTCGCTGCGGGCGCCGCCCTCCTTGAGGCGGTCCAGCACCTGGGCGGTGGCGGCCGGGTCGAGCAGCGAGTGCCCGGCGGCCACCTCGCGCACCGCGCTGATCAGGTCGTCCCCGCGGATGACCTTGGGGACGTAGCCGGCCGCGCCCGCCATGACCGCGTCGAAGAGGGCTTCGTCGTCGGCGAAGGAGGTGAGCATCAGGCACTTCACCGACCGGTCCCGGGAGCGGATCTCCCGGCAGGCCTCGACGCCGCTGCCGTCCGGCAGCCGGACGTCGAGCACCGCGACGTCCGGGTGCGCGGCCGGCACCCGGTCCATCGCCTCGCCCGCGCTGGCCGCCTCGCCGACGACCTCGATCGACGGGTCGACCGACAGCAGCGCGCTCACTCCCCGGCGGACCGCTTCGTGGTCGTCCAGGAGGAATACCCGTATATGACCGTTTTCGCTCACATGCCAAGAGTCGCACCCAGCGCGCCGGTCTGCCTCCCGCGGCACCGGTGACCCCCGGGCGGCCCCTTACGTATGTCCGGCATCCGGGATACGGTGCCGTTGTCCCGGTGGCCTGCGACAACAGGCCGACCGCAGGCCGACACCGGCCGGGCCGCCCGCCCGGAAAGCGCCGCGCCCGCGCAGTTACTAGGAAATCCAAGCAAAACCGCAGGTCGGACGGCTTCGCGCGAATGCGGGACTTCTGGGTAACGTCTGTAGTTGCAGGCCTTCGCCGGGACACTGTCACGCCTGGCTCGGCCATGCCGCACACACCCCGTGCGTCCCGCCGGACCAGGTGCGCCGCCCCCCGAAACACGTGGGGGAGGCCCCATCCTGCTCCCCGGCAGATCCCGGGGGCCGGACAGACGGAGGACGAAGTGAGCGTGAAGAGCACTGCCGCCGGGGGTCCCCCCGCCAAGGGCAGGGGGCGGACGACCCGCGCAGCCGCCGCGAAGCGCCGTGGCGGCGAGCCCGGACTCGTACAGCTGCTGACTCCCGAGGGCGAGCGGGTCGAGCACGACGACTACGCGATCGACCTGACGCCGGAAGAGCTGCGCGGCCTGTACCGCGACATGGTGCTGACCCGCCGTTTCGACGCCGAGGCGATCACCTTGCAGCGCCAGGGGGAGCTGGGCCTGTGGGCCTCGCTGCTCGGCCAGGAGGCCGCGCAGATCGGCTCGGGACGGGCCACCCGCCCCGACGACTATGTCTTCCCGACGTACCGGGAGCACGGCGTGGCCTGGACGCGGGATGTGGACCCGCTGAATCTGCTGGGGATGTTCCGCGGCGTCAACCACGGCGGCTGGGACCCCAACGAGAACAACTTCCAGCTCTACACCATCGTGATCGGCTCGCAGACGCTGCACGCCACCGGTTACGCCATGGGCGTGGCCAAGGACGGCTCCGACGCGGCCGTCATCGCCTACTTCGGCGACGGCGCGTCCAGCCAGGGCGACGTCGCCGAGTCCTTCACCTTCGCCGCGGTCTACAACGCCCCCGTGGTCTTCTTCTGCCAGAACAACCAGTGGGCCATCTCCGAGCCGACCGAGAAGCAGTCCCGGGTGCCGATCTACCAGCGCGCCGCCGGCTTCGGCTTCCCCGGCGTCCGCGTCGACGGCAACGACGTGCTCGCGGTGCTCGCCGTCACCAGGGCCGCGCTCGACCACGCCCGCAGCGGGCAGGGGCCGATGCTGGTCGAGGCGTTCACGTACCGGATGGGCGCACACACCACGACCGACGACCCGACGCGCTACCGGCGCGACGAGGAGCGCGAGGAGTGGGCGTCCAAGGACCCCATCGCCCGGCTGAAGATCTACCTGGAGCGCGAGGGCCTCGCCGACGAGGCCTTCTACGCCGAGATCGACGCGGAGAGCGACGCGCTCGCCAAGCGGGTGCGCGAGGGCGTACGGAACATGCCGGACCCCGGCACCATGGCGATCTTCGAGAACGTCTACGCGGACGGCAGCGCACTCGTCGACGAGGAGCGGGCGCAGTTCGCCGAATACCAGGCGTCCTTCGAGACCGGGGACACGACCGCGGGAACGGGGCACTGATCATGACCCAGACGATGGCAGTGGCCAAGGCCCTCAACGAATCCCTGCGCAAGGCGCTGGAGAACGACCCCAAGGTCCTCATCATGGGTGAGGACGTCGGCAAGCTCGGCGGTGTCTTCCGTATCACCGACGGCCTCTACAAGGACTTCGGCGAGGGGCGCGTCATCGACACCCCGCTCGCCGAGTCGGGCATCGTCGGCACCGCGATCGGCCTGGCGCTGCGCGGCTACCGGCCGGTGGTGGAGATCCAGTTCGACGGTTTCGTCTTCCCTGCGTACGACCAGATCGTCACCCAGCTGGCCAAGATGCACGCCCGCGCGCTCGGCAAGATCAAGCTGCCGGTCGTCATCCGTATCCCCTACGGCGGCGGCATCGGCGCGGTCGAGCACCACAGCGAGTCGCCCGAGGCGCTGTTCGCGCACATCCCCGGGCTCAAGGTGGTCTCGCCCTCCAACGCCTCGGACGCGTACTGGATGCTCCAGCAGGCCATCGAGTGCGACGACCCGGTGATCTTCTTCGAACCCAAGCGGCGCTACTGGGACAAGGGCGAGGTCGACGTCTCCGCGCTGCCGGGCGCTCTGCACCGGGCGGTCGTGGCCCAGCAGGGCACGGACGTCACGCTCGCCGCGTACGGCCCGATGGTGAAGGTGTGCCTGGAGGCGGCTGCGGCCGCCGCGAACGAGGGCCGTAGCCTGGAGGTCGTGGACCTTCGCTCGCTCTCGCCGATCGACTTCGACACGATCCAGGCATCCGTGCAGCGGACCGGCCGCCTGGTCGTCGTGCACGAGGCGCCGGTCTTCTACGGCGCCGGTGCGGAGATCGCCGCCCGGATCACCGAGCGCTGCTTCTACCACCTTGAGGCGCCCGTGCTGCGGGTGGGCGGCTTCCACGCCCCCTACCCGCCGGCCCGCCTCGAGGAGGAGTACCTGCCGGGCCTGGACCGCGTACTCGACGCCGTCGACCGCGCGCTGGCGTTCTGAGGGAGAGGGGTTGTGACGACGATGACGCCACAGACCGTACAGGCACAGCGCTTCCGAGAATTCCGGATGCCCGACGTGGGCGAGGGCCTCACCGAGGCCGAGATCCTCAAGTGGTACGTGGCGGTGGGTGACACCGTCACCGACGGCCAGGTGATCTGCGAGGTCGAGACGGCGAAGGCGGCCGTCGAACTGCCCATCCCCTACGACGGGGTGGTCAGCGAGATCCGCTTCGACGAGGGCACGACGGTGGACGTCGGTACTGCGATCATCGTGGTGGACGCGGGTGCCGGCACGCGGGAGGACGACGTACCGCCGCCGGCCGCGCAGCCCGTTGCTCCGGCCGAGCCGGCTCCCGTTGCCGCGCCCGCGCCCGCCAAGCGGGAGGCGGTGCTGGTGGGTTACGGGGTCGCGCCGTCCTCGACCACCCGCCGCGCGCGCAGGCAGCCGGCGGGGCCGGCCGCGGTGAACGGCACGGCGGCGACTGCGGCTCCGGCTCCGCCTTCCGACGCGGCTGCGACCACGGGCACGCGTACGGCTGAGCGGCCGCTGGCGAAGCCGCCGGTGCGCAAGCTGGCCAAGGACCTCGGCATCGACCTGGCCACCGTCGTGCCCACCGGGCCGAACGGCGTGGTGACCCGCGACGACATCCGCGCGGCGGCGGCGCCCCCCGCGGCCCTCCCGCCGGCCGCGGCCCAGGGGGCTTCCGCCTTCGGCGCCGGTGAGCGGGAGACCCGCACCCCCATCAAGGGTGTGCGCAAGGCCACCGCCCAGGCGATGGTGGCCAGCGCCTTCACCGCCCCGCACGTGACGGAGTTCGTGACCTTCGACATCACCAGGACCATGAAGCTGGTCCAGGAGCTGAAGGAGGACCGCGCCTTCACCGGCCTCAAGGTCGGCCCACTGCTGCTGGTCGCCAAGGCACTGCTGATCGCGATCCGCCGCAATCCGCAGGTCAACTCCGCCTGGGACGAGGCCGCGCAGGAGATCGTCCACAAGTCCTACGTCAACCTGGGCATCGCCGCCGCCACCCCGCGCGGCCTGATCGTCCCCAACATCAAGGACGCGCAGGACAAGACGCTTCCCGAACTGGCGTCCGCCCTGGGTGACTTGGTCGCCACCGCCCGCGAGGGCAAGACCTCCCCCGCCGACATGCAGGCCGGCACGGTCACCATCACCAACGTCGGCGTCTTCGGCGTCGACACCGGCACGCCCATCCTGAACCCCGGCGAATCCGCGATCCTCGCCTTCGGCGCGGTCAAGCTCCAGCCCTGGGTCCACAAGGGCAAGGTCAAGCCGCGCCACGTCACGACCCTGGCCCTCTCCTTCGACCACCGCCTGGTCGACGGCGAACTCGGCTCCAAGGTCCTGGCGGACGTGGCCGCGATCCTGGAACAGCCCAAGCGCCTGATCACCTGGGCGTAACCCCTCCCACCCCGAGCGGGAGGCTCCCCCGGACCCCGTCCACGAGCCTCCCGCCCGCCGCGCCTCCAGCAGGAGAGGGCGGGCGTAGATTCCCCTCGCATACGCCGCACAGGTGGCGGTGTCCGCGGCGCACCGTGGCCGCGCGGGCGGGTCGCGCGGCAGGGGGCACTGCGGGCGTGTCCGGGCCGCTCTGAGCGGGCGGGCGGGTCTCCGGGGGATGTGGTGTGCGTGTTTACCGCACTTCGCGGGGGTTTTGTGCTGCTATCGGCGTATGGTCGTCTCTGTCTCCGTCGTCCTGCTGCTGTTCGTCATCGCGGCACTGCTGACGCACAACAAGCACCTCAAGGTCAGCCACGCCATCATCTGCGGGCTGCTCGGGTTCTGCCTGGCCGGGTCCGGTCTTGCGCCCACCATTCAGTCCACCGTTGCCTCGACCGCGGATCTGGTCAGTACGATCCGGCCGTGACGCCGGGGCCGGCGTGCGGGGCGGTGTCCGGATCGCGGGACGGTGTATCGGGCACCGAACTGTTGTATCTATGATGTGCGCATCATGGATGCGCCAACCGTCGCGACCCCGGTCGCCGTCAAGTCGCCGCCCGCCGCCGAGCGGGTCTATCTGCACGTCAAGAAAGGCGTGCTCGACCGCAGCTACGAAGGCGGGACGCTGCTGACCGAGGGCGACCTCGCCGACGCCGTCGGGGTGTCGCGCACCCCCGTGCGCGAGGCACTGCTGCGGCTCGAGGCGGAGGGGCTGCTCAAGCTCTATCCGAAGAAGGGCGCCCTGGTGCTGCCGGTCTCCGCGCAGGAGATCGCCGACGTCGTGGAGACCCGGCTGCTGGTCGAGCAGCACGCCGTCGCCAAGCTGGTGGGCGCGCTGCCCGACCGGCTGGTGGTCCGGCTCGAGGAGCTGCTGGCCGAGCAGCGCGAGCACGCGGCGGCCGGCGACCTGGCGGCCTTCGCGGCCACCGACCGCTGCTTCCACGCGGAGATCGTGCGCGCGGCCGGCAACCGCATCCTCGCCCAGCTCTACGACCAGCTCAGGGACCGCCAGTTGCGGATGGGGGTGGCCATGATGCACGCCGAGCCCAGCCGGGTCGCCAAGAACATCGCCGAGCACACCGAGATCCTGGACGCGCTGCGCCAGGGCAACGCCCGGCTGGCGGCGGCGGCCGTGCGCGGGCACCTGTCGCGGGTCAACACCCTGGCCCGGGGCGAGTCGTGACGGCCAGGACACTGCCGGGGGATCCGCCGGGCGGCCGGCGGGCCGTCCTGGTGTGGGGCGTCGGCACCCTGGTCTACCTGGTCGCGGTGGTGCACCGCACCAGCCTCGGTGTGGCCGGCATCGACGCCGCCGACCGCTTCCACATCGGCGCGTCCGCGCTCTCGTCGTTCTCGATCCTGCAAGTGCTGGTCTACGCCTGCATGCAGATACCCGTCGGCCTGATGGTGGACCGGCTCGGCACCAAGCGGGTGCTGATGCTGGGCGCGGTGCTCTTCACCAGCGGCCAGCTGGCCTTCGCGCTGTCGCACTCCTACGGCATGGCGCTGGCCGCCCGCGCGGTGCTGGGGTGCGGTGACGCGATGACCTTCGTGAGTGTGCTGCGGCTCGGCTCGCGCTGGTTCCCGGCCCGCCGCGGGCCGATGATCGCGCAGGGCGCCGCGCTGTTCGGGGTGGCCGGCAACCTGGTCTCGACCGTGGCCCTGTCCCGGCTGCTGCACTCGGCGGGCTGGACGCCGACCTTCCTGGGTACGGCGATCGGCGGCGCCTTCGTCCTGCTGCTGGTGGCGCTCTTCCTCAAGGACCACCCCGAGGGCTACGAGCCCGCGCCCGCGGAACACGCGGGACTCGCCTACGTGCGCCGGCAGATCGCCGCGTCCTGGGCCGAGCCCGGCACCCGGCTGGGGATGTGGACGCACTTCACCACGCAATTCTCCGGGATGGTCTTCCTGCTGCTGTGGGGCCTGCCCTACCTGGTCGAGGACCAGGGCCTGTCGCGCGGCACCGCGGGCAGCCTGCTGACCCTGGTGGTACTGGCCAACATGGTCTTCGGGACGCTCTTCGGCCAGCTGATCTCCCGCCACCACGGCGCCAGGATGCCGCTGACGCTGGGCGTGATCGCGGCGACGGCGGCGATCTGGGCGGTGGTGCTCGGCTGGCCCGGCGGGCAGGACCCGATGTGGCTGCTCGTGCTGCTGTGCGTGGTGCTGGGCGCCTGCGGCCCAGGCTCGATGATCGGCTTCGACTTCGCCCGCCCGGCCAACCCGCCCGAGCGCTTCGGTACGGCGTCCGGCATCGTCAACATCGGCGGCTTCACCGCGTCGATGCTCACCCTGCTGGCCGTCGGTGTGCTGCTGGACGCCAGCGGCGACAACTACCGGGTGGCCTGGAGCAGCATCTTCGTCCTCCAGGCCGTCGGCACCGTGCAGATACTGCGGCTGCGCCGGCACAGCGACCGCCTGGAGCGGGAACGGATCGCGGTCAGCCGGGTGGAGAGCCTCCACCGGTCGGCCGCCGCGGTGAGCGGGGAGTGACGCCGCGGACGCGCAGCGCTGTCGGCGCTATCCCCTTTTGGGTGTCAACTCGCTAATCTAACCGCTTAGTTGACGTCATCGCGAGGGAGCGCCATGAGCTCTGCGCACGCGGTACCCGATATCCTCTCGGCCGAATTCGCGGCCGACCCCTACAGCGCGTACCGGATCATGCGCGCGCAGCACCCGCTGATCCGGCACGAAGCCACCGGCAGCTACCTCGTATCGCGGTACGAGGATGTGGAACGGGCCTTCAAGGACCCGGTGTTCACCAGTGACAACTACGACTGGCAGATCGCCCCCGTGCACGGCAGGACCATCCTCCAGATGGACGGCAGGGAGCACTCCGTACGCCGGGCGCTGGTCGCCCCGGCCTTCCGCGGCCGGGAGTTGCAGGACAGATTCCTGCCGGTCATCGAGCGCAACGCGGCGGAACTGATCGACGGCTTCCGGGCGACGGGCCACGCGGACCTGGTCGCGGACTTCGCCACCCGCTTCCCGGTCAACGTCATCGTCGACATGCTAGGCCTGGACCGCTCCGACCACGACCGCTTCCACGACTGGTACACCGCGATCATCGCCTTCCTGGGCAACCTCAGCCAGGACGCCGACGTCATCGCCACCGGTCTGCGCACCCGCGCGGAGCTGGCCGCGTACATGATCCCGGTGATCCGGGAGCGGCGCGCGCACCCGGGGGACGATCTGCTCTCGACGCTGTGCACGGCGGAGATCGACGGTGTCGCGATGTCGGACGAGGACGTGAAGGCCTTCGTCAGCCTGCTGCTCGCGGCAGGCGGCGAGACCACCGACAAGGCGGTCGCCGGGGTCTTCCGCAATCTGCTGGCCAACCCCGACCAGCTCGCGGAGGTCCGCGCCGACCGCTCGCTGATACCGGCGGCCTTCGCCGAGACGCTGCGCTTCACCCCGCCGGTGCACATGATCATGCGGCAGCCGTCGCAGGACGTGACGCTCAGCGGCGGTACGGTGCCGGCCGGCGCCACGGTGACCTGCCTGATCGGCGCGGCCAACCGCGACCCGGCGCGCTACGCGGACCCGGACACGTACAACGTCCACCGCGCGGATCTGACCACCGCCAACGCCTTCTCGGCCGCCGCCGACCACCTGGCCTTCGCGCTCGGGCGGCACTTCTGCGTGGGCGCGCTGCTGGCCAAGACGGAGATCGAGGTGGGGATAGGGCAACTGCTGGACGCCATGCCCGATGTGGTCCCGGCCGACGGCGAACTGCCCCCCGAGAAGGGGGTTTTCACCCGGGGGCCGGGATCGCTGCCGGTGAGCTTCACGCCCGCGCGGCCGCTGGCGGCCTGACCCGGTCCCGTACGACCCGCAGGCCCCGTAGCGCCGGCAGGTCACGAACCACCGGCCGGGTACGACCGGCAGGTCCCGTACGACCGGCCCGTCGCGTCCCGCCGGCCGCGCTGGACCTGCCGGCCGCCTCGCCCCACGCGGTCACATCGCCGTGAACCGCACGGGCAGTTGCGCGGGACCCCGCATCCACACCGAGGGGCGCCACACCAGCCGCTCGGCCGGTACCGACAGCGCCAGGTCGGGCAGCCGGTCGAGCAGCACCTCCACCGCCGCCCGGGAGATCACCTCGGCCATCTCGGGGGCCGGGGCCGGGCAGCGGTGCTCGCCGTGGCTGAACGACAGATGCGCCTGGTTGCCGGTCGAGCCCGCGGTGAAGTCCGGGCGCACCTGCGGGTCGGTGTTGGCGGCGGCCAGGCCCAGCACCACGCAGTCGCCCTTGGCGATCCTGCGGCCGGCCAGCACGGTGTCCCGCGCCGCCCACCGGCCGACGAAATTCTGCGTCGGGGTGTCCGCCCACAGCACCTCGTTGAGCGCCTGGCCGACATTGCGCCGGCCGCCCGAGAGCGTCACCGCGAAACGGTCGTCGGTGAGCATCAGCCGCAGGGTGTTGCCGATCCAGTTGGACGTCGGCTGCTGGCCCGCCGCCATGATGGAGATCATGTCCTGGATGATCTCCTCGTCCGCGAGCCCCGCCGGGTGCAGCAGCATCCTGGTCGGCACATCGGGTCCCGGCGTCTCCCGGCCGCGGGCCAGCAGCATCGCCATCGTGGCGTGGATGCGCTGGTAGGCGTCCACCGCCCCGGCGCCGTCGTCCAGCGAGGCGACCATGTCCGCCTCAAGGGAGCCGGTCTCGTCGTCGTCCAGGCCGAACAGCCCGGCCACCACCCGCAGCGGCACCTGCCCGGCGTAGTCGGTCATCAGCTCGGCGTGCCCGGTGCCCGCGAAGCCGTCGATCAGCCGGTCGCCGACCGCCTCCGCGGCGATCCGCAGCTCGTACTGGTCGACCGCGCCCAGCACATCGGTGATCGCCCCGGACCGGCGCCGGTGCTCGGCGCCCTCGGTGAAGAGCACCGAGGGGGTGTGCATGACGTACGGCAGCAGCGGCCAGTCCGGCGGGATGCGGTCCCAGGCGTGCCAGCGGCGCGAATCGCGGGCGAAGATCTCCGGGTTGGCGGTGACGTAGTGCAACTCGCGGTAGCCCAGTACCAGCCAGGCCGGGATGTCGTCGTCCAGCAGCACCGGCGCCACCGGGCCGTGCGCGCTGCGCAGCCGCCGGTAGAGGTCGGCCGGGTCGGACTCGAAGTCCAACGAGTGCATGCGCACCGCGGGTTCGTCCGGCGCGTCGGCCGCGTCCGGTGTCACGGGGTGGTCCTGGTGGGTTGTCACGGCGTGGTCTCCCGGGCGTACGACAGGGTGTGCAGATGGTGGACGAGGGCGGTCAGCACCTCGACGCCGGAGTCGCGCTTGCGCGCGTCGCAGTCGATCAGCGGGACGCCGGGCGGCAGCGACAGGGCCTCCCGTAGCTGCTCCAGCGAGTGTTCCGGCTCCCCGAAGTTGTTGCGGGCCACGACGAAGGGCAGCCCGTGGTGTTCGAGGCGGTCGAGGGAGTACCAGCAGTCGGCGACATGGCGGGTGTCGACCAGCACGACGGCGCCCAGGGTGCCGGAGAACAGCCGGTCCCACAGGAACCAGAAGCGCTCCTGGCCCGGGGCGCCGAAGAGGTAGAGCACCATCTCGTCGTCCAGGGTGATCCGGCCGAAGTCGAAGGCGACGGTGGTGGTGGTCTTGGCGGCCGAGCTCTTCAGCTCGTCGACGCCCACACCCGCCTGCGTCATCGTCTCCTCGGTGCTCAGCGGGCGGATCTCGCTGACCGAGCCGACCAGGGTGGTCTTGCCCACCCCGAAGCCGCCCACCACGACGATCTTCAGACCCTCGGCGGCGGTGGCACGCAGCGGAGCCGCGGCTGCGGCGCGCACGGCGGCGGGCTCAGAGCTTCTGGAGGGCAAGGAGCACCTTCTTCAACGTCTCGCGGGGCGGCAGTTGGCGGCCGCGGCCCGCCGAGGACGGGTGGCGGGCGGTGATCAGGCCGGTGTCCAGCAGGTCGCAGAGCAGGATCTTGACCACGCCGACCGGCAGGCCCACGTACGACGACAGCTCCACGACGGCCATCGGCCGGCGGCACAGCTGCAGGATCCGGATGTGCTCGGACTGCATGCCGCGGGCCGGCTCGGCCTCGCTGACCACCAGGGTCACCAGGTCGAAGGAGTCCTCGTGGGTGCGGGACCTGCCGCCGGTGACGACGTAGAGCCGGTCCGGCTCACCGCTGTCCACCGGACCGCGGCCCGGATCCCGGCCCGGGGTCATGCCGGCTGCCTCCCGCCGGGCAGCCGTGCGGCCGGCAGGTCCGGTCGGCCGGCGGCCCCGCGCGGGTCGGTGCCGCGCGGATCGGCTCGCAGATAGGCGCCGATCTGCTCGACCAGCTCGTTCATGGTGTGCCCGACGATGCCGGGGTCGGCCTCGTCGTCGCCGACCACCGCCAGGTGCGCGCCCTCGCCCGCCTCCACGATGAAGAGGATGCCGCCGTGGAATTCGGTCATCGACTGCCGGACCCCGCCGCTGCCGTCGCCGAACTCCACCGAGGCGCCGTGCGCCAGGCTCTGGATGCCGGACGCGATGGCGGCGAGCTGGTCGGCCCGGTCGGCGGTCAGGCCCGACGACAGGCACAGCTTGAGCCCGTCCCTGGACAGCACCAGCGCGTGCCGGGCGCCCGGGGTCTTCGCCAGCAGATTCTCCAGCAGCCAGTCCAGGCTGCGGTCGGTCGTGGTCATCGATCGGTGTCCTGTCCTGTGTGCGGTTCTGCGGCGGCGGCCTGCCCGGCCTTCCGTGCCTGGTGCGGCAGCGGCGGTTCGGGCGGCTCGCCGAGCGCGGCTCGGCGGAAGGCACGGAAGCGCTCGCCGGACGTGGCCCGGGCCTGCGCGTCCCGCTCCAGGGCGGCCGGGGACGGCGGTTGCCCAGCGGCGGCGATGAGGCCCAGGTGCCCGGAGTCGGCCAGGGTGCGGCCCCTGGCCCGCTTGGGCAGCGGGACGGCCGGCGCCACGGCGGTCCGCGCGCCGCCGGCCCGTACGCCGTCCGTACGCTGCCGGTCGGTGCCGCGCTCCCGGTCGGTGCGCTCAGGGCCGGTACGCGCCCGGTCCGCGCCGCCCGGGCCCGTACGTGTCCCGTCCGTACGTCCCGCGTCCGTCAGCGCCCCGCGCGCGGGCAGGCCCGCCGGGGTGCGGTCGTACTGCCACAGGTCCTGCGCGGGCAGCGGCGGCCAGTCCTCGCGCGGCCGGGTGATCAGCTTCGGCGGGATCAGCACCACCACACCCGTACCGCCCCGCGACGACGGGCGGAAGGACACCGTCAGGCCGTACTTGCGGGCCAGGCAGCCCACCACCGCGAGCCCGAACCGGGTCCCCGACAGGTCCCGCAGGTCCAGCGGCGCCGCCGACACCAGCTTCTCGGCCCGCAGCAGCGTCGAGGGCGGCATCACCAGGCCGCCGTCCTCCACGGTGACGACGACCCCGGTGTGCGTCTCCTGGACGTAGACGTGCACCTCCTCGGTCGGCGGCGAGAAGGTGGTCGCGTTGTCCATGATCTCGGCGAGCGCGTGCATGACGCCCTCGGCCGCGTAACCGGCCACCGCCGCGGTGGAGGCGGAGTGCAGCCGCACCCGGCGGTAGGCGTTGATCCGGCCCAGCGCGCCGCGCAGGACGCTCTCCATCACGATCGGCCGGGTCCAGCGGCGGCCCGAGCGCGATCCGGTGATCACCGCGATGCTGTCGGCCATCCGGCCCGCCTGCGCGGTCTGGTGGTCCAGCAGCAGCAGATCGCCGAGCACGTCCTCGCCGTGCCGCATCTCCATGTCGCGCAGGTCGGCGAGCATGCTGGTGGACAGCGCCTGCACCCGGCTGGCGGTGTTCGCGCAGGCCGCCATCACCGCGGCCCTCATCCGCTCACTGGCGCCGACCTCGCCGACCACCGCCTCCAGCAGCCGCTGGTGGGCGGCGCCCGGCGAGCGCTCCAGCCTGGCCAGCACCGTCGGCGCCGACTTGCCGGAGCGCAGCTGCTCCACCGCCCGGGGCAGGATCACGTCGGTCAGCCGGTCGGCCTCCCGCTCCAGCGCCGTCGCCCGCGCGGTCTCGGCCGCCAGACCGGCCTGGAGCGCGGCCTGTTCCGCGACCGCGGCCCCGGCGGTCGCGGCCGCCAGGCCGGCCCGCGCGGCTTCCGCCGCGGCCTTGCCGGCCGTACGCGACCACAGGCCGGCGAGCGCGACGACCGCGCCCAGCAGCAGCGCCGTCGCACCGGCCAGCACGGCGACCGTGGCCCGGTCGGCGGCGCCGGTGCGCGACACCGCCCAGCCGCCGGCCACGGCGACCGAGAGCGCGGCGGCCACCGGCGGGCCGTGGACCAGCAGCGCCGGCGCCCAGCGGGGCGGGCCTGCGGACGAGGAAGGAGGCGGGAAGGGCGCGGGCTGCTGTGCGGCTGACATCGATGTGCTACCTCGTGGCGGTGGCCGACAGTCGGCCGCCTGCCGTGAGAAGTGGGGGCGATGGGGGCTACGGGTGAGGAGTGGCGGCGGAATGCGGAGCATCCCCCGGGACGCGAGAGTCGCGAGGATTGCCGCGCTGTGCACCTTACTCGCCGAAGTCCACCCAATAACACCGGTCTTGACGATCCGTCGGTTTTATGCAATGTGTTGGCGCCGCCCATGCCGAAGGCCACCGCCGACACCCGCGAAGGGTCAGCGCCGGCCCGCGCGAGGAGTCCGCGCCGACACATGCCGAAGGGCCGGCACCGACGGGTGGACCACCCGTCGGCACCGGCCCTTCGCGGGTCGGGCGGCCGTCTCGGCGCGTCAGCGCGTCACGGCGATGTTCTGCAGAATCGCGTCGGCCAGCGCCGGGTCGCCCTCGGTCTTGAGCCGGTCGGCGACCGCGGCGGGCCGCACCCGCCCGGTCAGCAGCCGCAGGAAGGTCTCCCAGTCCAGGACGAAGGTCACCGCCGGGCCGAGCGAGACCGCCGAGTCGACCGAGCCGCGGCCCTCCGCGTTGACCCGGACCGTCCGCATGAACTCCAGCGGCCCGTGCACGTCGAAGACCACCGCGGACCCGGGCTTGGCACCCGCGTCGTGCGCGACCAGCTTCGGCAGCGACCGCAGCACGTAGTCCCGGGAGAGCACGGCCGCGGCGGACGCCAGATTGCCGGGCCGGTCGAGCGCCCTGCGCAGGTCCTGCTCGTGCACCCATACGTCAAAGACGCGACTCCACAGCTGCTCCTCAAGGGTGATCTCGCCGCCGCCGATGGCGCGCACCTCCGCGTCCGGCTCCCGCGACTCGTTGCGCAGCTGCCGGGACCTGCGGATGATGGTGTAGTCCAGCTCCGAGGTCATCTCGGGGGCCGTGTGGTGGCGCCGGGTGTCGACCGGCACCTCCGTGTAGCGCGCGGTCTCGCTCGTGATGTGCCGCAGGTCGCTGGGAAGCGTGTGGATCGGGCGCGGATCACCGAGCAGTTCGCACTCGAAACCGATGATGTGGGACACGATGTCGCGCACCGACCAGTAGGGGCACTCCGTGCGGCGGTTCCACTCGCCCTCGGCCAGTGGGGACACCAGTTCGTTGATGGATTCTATGGAGTGGGTCCAGGCGTCGATGTACGGCTGGAGCTTGCTGTGGACGGTCACGGGACCCCTCGACGGATCGGTGCGCGGTCGTGGCGGTTGGCGCCTAAGTTACGCTGCGCGCGGGCGCCCACGCAGTGCTTTCGAGTGACGATGGTAGGCCCGGCTTGACGACCCAACGTATGGGCGGTGTCCAGGTGCGCGCAACGCTTGTCCAGATCGAGGTCGACCCGGCGGAGAGCGCCGGCGACCGGCGGAGCCGTGCGGCGGCCCTCGTCCGAGCCCAGGCGGGGGCGGATCTTGTCGTGCTGCCCGAATTGTGGACCGTCGGCGCCTTCGCCTCCGACGATTTCGCGGCCGGGGCCGAAAAGGCCGGCGGCGGACCCACCGCGGAGGCGATGAGCGCCGCCGCGCGGGACGCCGGGGTGTGGCTGCACGCCGGGTCGGTCGTCGAACGCGACCCGTGGCCCGACGGCCCGCTCTACAACACCTCGCTGCTCTTCGCGCCCGACGGCACCCTGCACGCCACGTACCGCAAGATCCACCGCTTCGGCTTCGACCGCGGTGAGGCCGTGGTCATGGCGGCCGGCGACCGGATCGTCACGGCCCGGCTGCCGCAGGCCGTGCTCGGCCTCGCGACCTGCTACGACCTGCGCTTTCCCGAGCAGTTCCGGCTGCTGGTGGACGCCGGAGCCGAAGTGGTCGTCCTCCCGGCCGGGTGGCCCGCCGCGCGGCTGGCGCACTGGCGGATCCTGGTGCAGGCCCGCGCCGTCGAGAACCAGGCGTACGTCCTGGCCTGCGGTACGGCCGGGACGCACGCCGGCGTCGAGCAGGCCGGGCACAGCATGGTCGTCGACCCGTGGGGGGCCGTCCTCGCCGAGGCGGGCCCCGGCGAGCAGGCCATCGGCTGCGACCTCGACCCCTCCCGGGTCGCCGCGACCCGCAGGGACTTCCCGGTCCTGCGCGACCGCGTCCTGGGGACGCCCCGGCCCCCCGGGGCGGCTACTCCTTCGTGACCAGGCGGTCGACGCAGACCGCCACCGCGATGAGCATCGCCGCGTCCGCGTCGGGCCGCTCGATGTCCACCGCGTACGCGTCCCGCACCGAGAACCAGCGGCGCGAGATGCGGGCCAGGCGCTCACCGTCGTACTCGATGTCGAATTCCTTTCCGATGAGGTCGCCGCGGATCTCCAGCTCCTCGCCCGAGGCCAGCTCGGCGCGGTAGACGTCGTGGAGGAGGGCGAGCCGCTTCTTGCGGACGGTGACCAGGACGTCGCCGCCCCGCTCGATGGTCATGGCGTCCCTGACGCTCACGAGCTTGCGGTGGATGACGGCCACGACAGCGCCGTCCGGGTCCTGCAGTTCCAGGGTCTCGCGGACCCGCAGCACCTTGCCGTCGACGTAGAAGGCGCGGCGGCCGTCCTCGTCCTCGATCCAGTAGTCGTCGCCGATGGCGAACATCTTCTCGTGCACCACGTATTTCATAGGGGAATGCCTACCCCCGGTGATGCTGTTGGATGGGGATATGACTGCACGTGCACGCGTCCGGGCGCCCGAGCTGACCGGCAAGGGCGGCTGGCTCAATACGGGCGGGGCCACCCCTACCCTCGCCGACCTGCGCGGATCCATCGTGATCCTGGACTTCTGGACCTTCTGCTGCGTGAACTGCCTGCACGTTCTCGATGAGCTGCGGGAGCTGGAGGAGCGGCACCGTGACACCGTGGTGATCGTCGGTGTGCACTCCCCGAAATTCGTGCACGAGGCGGAGCACCAGGCGGTGGTGGACGCCGTCGAGCGCTACGAGGTGCACCACCCGGTGCTGGACGACCCGGAGCTGGCCACCTGGCGGCAGTACGCGGTACGGGCGTGGCCCACGCTGGTGGTGATCGATCCGGAGGGCTACGTGGTCGCGCAGCACGCGGGCGAGGGCCACGCGCACGCGCTGGAGAAGCTGGTCGTGGAGCTGGAGGCCGAGCACGGCGCGAAGGGCACGCTGCGGCGCGGCGACGGGGTGTACGTACCGCCGGAGCCCGTCGCGACCGACCTGCGCTTCCCCGGCAAGATGCTGGCGCTGCCCGGGTCCGGGCACTACCTGGTGTCGGACTCGACGCGGCACGCACTGGTGGAGCTGGCGGCGGACGGCGAGAGCGTCGTACGCCGGATCGGCGCGGGTGAGCGCGGCTTCGCGGACGGGGACGCGGCGACCGCGCGCTTCAGCGAGCCGCAGGGCCTGGCGCTGCTGCCCGACGGCGGCGTCATCGTCGCCGACACCGTCAACCACGCGCTGCGGCACCTCGACCTGGAGAGCGGCCGGGTCACCACGGTCGCCGGCACGGGCCGCCAGTGGTGGCAGGGCTCGCCGGCCAGCGGCGACGCGCGCGAGGTGGACATGTCCTCACCGTGGGACGTGGCCTGGTTCGAGGACCGGCTGTGGATCGCCATGGCCGGCGTGCACCAGCTGTGGACGTACGACCCGGCGGCCGGCCGGGTCGAGGTCGCGGCGGGCACCACCAACGAGGGCCTGGTCGACGGCCGGGCCGCCGACGCGTGGTTCGCCCAGCCGTCGGGGCTCGCGGCGGCGGGGGACCGGCTGTGGATCGCGGACTCCGAGACGTCGGCGCTGCGCTGGGCGGAGCGCGCCGACGGCGGCGAGGGGTACGTCATCCGCACGGCCGTCGGCACCGGTCTTTTCGACTTCGGCCACCGCGACGGCCCCGCGGGGCAGGCGCTGCTCCAGCACCCGCTCGGCGTGACGGGCCTGCCGGACGGCTCGGTCGCGGTCAGTGACACGTACAACAACGCGCTGCGCCGGTACGACCCGGCGACAGGCGAGGTCAGCACGCTGGCCACCGACCTGCGCGAACCCTCGGACGCCGCGGTGGCGGACGGGGACATCGTGGTCGTCGAGTCGGCCCGTCACCGGCTGACCCGGTTGCACCTGCCCGAGGAGGCGGTACGCGTGGAGGCGGTCGCCCACCGCACGCAGCGGGCGGCCACCGATGTCGCCCCCGGGGCCTTCCGGCTCGACGTGGTCTTCTCCGCTCCCGCCGGGCAGAAGCTGGACGAGCGCTACGGGCCGTCCACCCGGCTGCTGGTCAGTGCCACCCCGCCGGAACTGCTGGCGGACGGCGCGGGCAAGGGCACCGACCTCTTCCGTGACCTGGTGCTCGACCCCTCCGTGCCGGAGGGGGTGCTGCACGTCTCGGCGATGGCCGCGTCCTGCGACGACGACCCCGCCAACGAGTTTCCGGCCTGCCATGTGCACCAGCAGGACTGGGGTGTGCCGGTCCGACTCACCGACGCCGGCGACACCCGCCTCGCACTGGTCCTCGCAGGGATGGACGCGGCTCAGTAGCGCCGGTCCGAGTAGTAGCGCTCCTCGACGACGGGCGGCACATCGCCGTTTGCCGTCGGGGGGATCCGGCGCCGCTTGAAGATGCTCACATAGGCCGCCATGCCGATGATGCCGACGGCCATCATGATCAGGCCGAGCAGGTCCATGTTGACGCCCTTGGCGTGCCAGTCCGTCGCGAAGGTGATGACCGCCCCTATGGCGATCAGGATGATGCAGCCACCGATACCCACAATGTCCGCCTCCAGAGGTGGAGTTCAGGCTCCTAGACACCGCCTACCCGGCATCTCCCGCCCAAACATCCCCTGGTGACGGACCGTTGGCCGCTCGCCCCTTACGCCCCGCCCGGCCGGGTCAGCCGGCCAGGAAGGCGGTCAGAGCGGTGGCGAGATACGCCGGGTCGTCGGCGCCGCACAGTTCGCGGGCCGAGTGCATGGACAGGATCGGCACCCCGATGTCGACCGTGGTGACGCCGGTGCGGGCCGCGGTGATCGGGCCGATCGTCGTGCCGCAGGGCATCGCGTTGCTGGACACGAAGTGCTGGAAGGGCACTCCGGCCCGCTCGCACGCGGCGGCGAACAGCGCCCGCCCTGACCCGTCGGTGGCGTAGCGCTGGTTGACGTTCGTCTTGAGGATCGGGCCGCCGTTGGCGTACGGGTGGTGCGTCGGGTCGTGCTTCTCGGCGTAGTTGGGGTGCACGGCGTGGCCGACGTCGGAGGAGACGCAGACGGTGCCGGCCAGTGCCCGCAGCCGGTCCTCGTAGCCGCCGCCGCGGGCGTGCACCGAGCGCTCCAGGACGTTGCCGAGCAGCGGCCCCTGGGCGCCGGTGTCGGACTGGCTGCCGTTCTCCTCGTGGTCGAAGGCGGCCAGCACCGGGATGGCGTCCAGGCCGCCGGCCTCGACGGCGGCGACGAGCGCGGCCGTACAGGCGTGCACGGACAGCAGGTTGTCCAGCCGGGGGGAGGCGAACAGCTCGCGGTCCCGGCCCAGGTACGCCGGGGGCTGCACGTCGTGCGTCATGAGGTCCCAGCCGGTGACGTCGTCCGGGTCGAGGCCGGCTTCGGCGGCCAGGAAGTCGATGAGGTCGCCGTCGTGGACCTCGCCGAGGCCCCACAGCGGCTGGAGGTGCCGCTGCCGGTCGAGGGCGAGCCCGTTGTCGTTGACGCCGCGGTCGAGGTGGACGGCGAGCTGGGCGACCCGCAGCAGCGGGCGGTCGACGTTGACCAGGGCGGTGGAGCCGCCGCGCAGCGACAGCCGGCCGGCCAGGCCCAGGTCGCGGTCGAGCCAGCTGTTGAGCAGCGGGCCGCCGTAGATCTCGACGGCGACCTGCCGCCAGCCGGCCGTACCCATGTCGGGCCGCGGCTTGACCCGCAGGTTGGGCGAGTCGGTGTGGGCGCCGACCACCCGGAAGGGGGTCTCGGGGCGCGCGTCCGCCGGCACGTACCAGGCGATGACGGCACCGCCGCGCAGGACGTACTTCCCGCCGCTCTCGCCGTCCCAGGCGTCGGTCTCGGCGACCTGGCGGAATCCGGCCTCCTCCAGCCGGGCCGCGACGGCGGCGACCGCGTGGTAGGGGGACGGTCCCGCCTGGACGAAGGCGGCCAGGTCGTCGGTGTGGGTGCGGTCGAAGGTGCGCGCTGACGGACTCATACCGGCCAGCATAGGAAACGCCGGGTGCCGCCACCGGCCAGGCGGCGGCACCCGGCGGCGAGCCGTGGCGGCGCCGCGGTCAGAACGCCTCTTCCGGCAGGTCCATCACGTCCAGCGTGACGGCCTCGGCCATCGCGCGCTGCACCCCGACGCCCGGCAGGATGTTCGTCGCGAAGAACTTGGCCGCGGCGACCTTGCCGGTGTAGAAGGCGGTGTCCTTGCGCGACGCCGACGGCAGCTTGTCCAGCGCCACACCCGCGCCCTTGAGCAGCAGGTAGGCCACGACGACGTCACCGGAGGCGAGCAGCAGCCGGGTGGTGTTGAGGCCGACCTTGTAGATCGAGCGGACGTCCTGCTCGGTGGCCGCGAGGTCGGTCAGCATGGTGCCGACGATGGCCTCCAGGTCGGCGGCGGCCTTCGCGAGCTGGTCGCGCGCGTCGGCCAGTTCCGCCCCGCCGGTGGCCTCGGCCAGGAACTTCTTGATCTCCTCGCTCAGCGCGGTCAGCGCCTGCCCCTGGTCGCGGACGATCTTCCGGAAGAAGTAGTCCTGGCCCTGGATCGCGGTGGTGCCCTCGTAGAGGGTGTCGATCTTGGCGTCCCTGATGTACTGCTCGACCGGGTATTCCTGGAGGTACCCCGAGCCGCCGTAGGTCTGGAGCGACTGGGCGAGCTGCTCGTAGGACTTCTCCGAGCCGTAGCCCTTGACGATCGGCAGCAGCAGGTCGTTGAGCCCGTGCAGCTGCTTGGCGTCGGCGCCGGTCGCCTCGGCGACCTGGATCGCGTCCTGGACGGAGGCGGTGTAGAGGACCAGTGCGCGCATGCCCTCGGCGTACGCCTTCTGCGTCATCAGCGAGCGGCGCACGTCGGGGTGGTGGGTGATGGTGACCTTGGGCGCGGCCTTGTCCATGAACTGCGCCAGGTCGGGGCCCTGCACGCGCTCCTTGGCGTACTCCAGCGCGTTGAGGTAGCCGGTGGACAGCGTCGCGATGGCCTTCGTGCCGACCATCATGCGGGCGAACTCGATGATCCGGAACATCTGCCGGATGCCGTCGTGCTTGTCGCCGATCAGCCAGCCCTTGGCGGGGTGCTGGTCGCCGAAGGTCATCTCGCAGGTGTTGGACGCCTTCAGGCCCATCTTGTGCTCGACGTTGGTGGCGTAGACGCCGTTGCGCGCGCCCAGCACGCCGGTCTCGTGGTCGAACTCGTACTTCGGCACCATGAACAGCGACAGGCCCTTGGTGCCGGGTCCTGCGCCCTCGGGGCGGGCCAGCACGTAGTGCAGGATGTTCTCGGACATGTCGTGCTCACCCGAGGTGATGAAGCGCTTGACGCCCTCGATGTGCCAGCTGCCGTCGTCCTGCCTGACGGCCCTGGTGCGGCCGGCGCCGACGTCCGAGCCCGCGTCGGGCTCGGTGAGGACCATGGTGGAGCCCCACTGCTTCTCGACCGCGAGCGCGGCGATCCTCTTCTGCTGCTCGGTGCCCTCCTCGTAGAGGATGCCCGCGAAGGCGGGGCCCGAGGAGTACATCCAGACCGCCGGGTTCGCGCCGAGCACCAGCTCGGCGTACGACCAGATCAGGGAGCGGGGCGCGGTCGTGCCGCCGATCTCCTCGGGCAGGCCGAGCCGCCAGTACTCGGCGTCCATGAAGGCCGCGTAGCTCTTCTTGAACGTGTCGGGGAGCGGTGCGGTGTTGGTGTCCGGGTCGAAGACCGGCGGGTTGCGGTCGGTGTCGGCGAAGGACTCGGCCAGCTCGTTCTCCGCCAGCCGGGTCAGCTCGGCCAGGACGTCCTTGGCCGTGTCGGCGTCCATGTCGGCGAACGGACCCGTGCCGTAGAGCTGATCGCGGCCGAGCACCTCGAAGAGGTTGAACTCGATGTCGCGGAGGTTCGACTTGTAGTGGCCCATGACGACGGCTCCGTATCGCTGCTGCTGTCACAAAAACGTACCCCCATGATGCTACCCGTCAGTAATAAGAAGCAACCCCCGGCGGCCGGATGTGACGGGTTCCTCGCCCCCGGGTGGCTGTTACTCGCCGTTCCTCGATGGGGGTGCGCGCTTCCCCGTTACGCTAGGGCCCGTGTACGGCTACGACCAGAGCGTGAATCCCGGCCCAGGGCCGGCTCCCGGTGGGGCCGCGCCCATGTCCGGCTATCCCGAGCCCTCGCCGCCGTCGCTGGCCGACGCCGTCCGCGCCTTCACCACGGGCTCGCTGTCGGCCGAGGACTTCCAGGCGATCTTCGCCACGTCCAAGGTGTACTGCCCGCGCGGCGAGAATCCCGGCTTCCTGGCGCTGCACGACACGCAGCAGCCGGTGATCCCGATGTTCAGCTCGCTCAAGGAGCTGCGGCGCTACGCGGGCAAGGAGTCCAAGTATTTCGTGATCACCGGCGCCGAGGTGCTCGACCTGCTGCCGACCGGCTACGGCTTCGTGCTCGACATCGACGGCCAGCACCGGATGGTCTTCGACGCCAAGGCCGTCGAGCAGATGGTGGACTTCACGATGCGCCGGATGTACGGCTGACCGTCCCGCTCCGGGGCTCGACCTGCTTGTTTCCGGGTTTTCCGGCATGGTCGCCGGCGTGGTCTCCGGCCTGCTCCCGGGTGTGGCCGCCAGGTTTTCCGCTCGCCGATCGGGTGAGGGAATGGTTACGCGTTGCGAGATGTTCAGAGTTCAACTACATTGGAACCGCAACGTCCACTAGGAGGCCCCCCATGCCCGCCGTGACCGTAGAGAACCCGCTGAGCCTGCCGCGCGTCACCGCACCCGCCGAAGCCCGGCCCCGCCCGGCGCTGGCCGTCAGCACCGCCCCCAGCGGCTTCGAGGGGGAGGGCTTCCCGGTCCGCCGCGCCTTCGCCGGCATCGACTACCGGCATCTCGACCCGTTCATCATGATGGACCAGATGGGTGAGGTGGATTACGCCGCGGGCGAGCCGAAGGGCACCCCCTGGCACCCGCACCGCGGCTTCGAGACCGTCACGTACATCATGGACGGCACCTTCATCCACCAGGACTCGCACGGCGGCGGCGGCACCATCACCAACGGCGACACCCAGTGGATGACCGCCGGGTCCGGGCTGCTGCACATCGAGACGCCGCCGGAGTCGCTGGTGCTCAGCGGCGGCCTCTTCCACGGCCTCCAGCTGTGGGTGAATCTCCCCAAGGCCGACAAGATGATGCCGCCGAAGTACCAGGACATCAGGGCCGGCGGCCTGAAGCTGCTCACCTCCGAGGACGGCGGCGCCCTCATCCGGCTGATCGCCGGCGACCTCGGCGGCCACGTCGGCCCCGGTTCCACGCACACGCCGATCACCATGACCCACGTGTCCCTCAACGCCGGAGCCTCGGTCACGCTCCCCTGGCGGGCCGACTTCAACGCCCTCGCCTACGGCCTGGCCGGCACCGGCTTCGCGGGCCCCCAGTCCCGCCCCTTCGCCATGGGCCAGGCCGTCGTCTTCGGCGCCGGCGACACCCTGACGGTGCGGGCCGCCGAGACGCAGGACTCCCGGTCGGCGAACTTCGAGTTCGTCCTGCTGGGCGGCCTCCCGATCCGCGAGCCGATGATGCAGTACGGCCCGTTCGTGATGAACACCCACGCGGAGCTGGCCCAGGCCTTCGACGATTTCCAGGCCGGCCGCCTGGGCACGGTCCCGGCGGATTCGCCCTACGGCCACTGAGGTCTGCCTCGGGCGCGCCGCCTCCCGCGCGCCGAGGCCCTCCCCCGGGCGCGGCCCTTCCGCGGTACGGCCGTGGGAGCTCTTCCCGGGGCGCGGGCCCGCGGCCGGCCGGCCGGGCAGAGCCCCTCGGTGACCTGAGTACGGCTACTCATGTCATACGAAGAGCAAAGCAAACTAGGGTGGCCCTGACGTTCCATCCGGGGTGATGGAGGATCAGGGAGGGGGCGGGTGCCATGTCGTTCGAAGCGGAATGGGCCCAGATCAAGCAGGAGGTGTCCGGCGGACCGGTGTTGACGCTGGCGCACGCCGACGCAGCCGGCGGCGGTGGCACACCGGACGCCACCGGCGGGGACGCGCGGCTGGCGTCGGACATGGCCGCGTGGAAGGCGGCGGCGCAGGGCGTGGGGACGCTGGCCGACAACCTGTCGAAGGCCGGCCTCAAGCTCTACGAGGCGCAGCAGGGCATGGACACCAGCGTCCAGTTCTCCGACTGCACCTTTCAGACGTTATCGGCCCAGGCCGAGCTCCACCCCACGTGGAGCGGCTACGTCTCAAGCCTGCTGACCAGGTGCGACGCGTTGAAGGGCCAGCTGACGGCCGCGGGGGCGGCCCTGTGCGTCAGCGACACGGCCACCAAGGCCGATTTCGACAAGCTGGACGACGGCTACAAGGACACACCCGCCGTCGGCGGTCAGTAGAAGGCGGGCTGACCGGTGGACGTACCAGCTCTCAAAGCGCTCAAGACCTCCCAGTTCGAAGGCCTGGCGGCCGGCTACCGCACGTTGAGCGACGCGGCCAGCCAGGGCAAGGACGACATCGAGAACAGCGTCAGCGCGAAGATGCGCGGCAAGCTGGCGGGCGTCGGCGCGGAAGCGGCGC
Source organism: Streptomyces sp. IBSBF 2435 (assembly GCF_036815005.1). Lineage (NCBI taxonomy): Bacteria > Bacillati > Actinomycetota > Actinomycetes > Kitasatosporales > Streptomycetaceae > Streptomyces > Streptomyces sp. IBSBF 2435. Next base: position 191,308 of record NZ_JAJSYW010000001.1, read on the forward strand.
ACGTCCAACTCGGCCAGGTGGCACAGAACTTCCACTACATACAAGTGGAATGCGGCCTGATCAGCACGGCGTTGCGCGCGTTCGCCTCCGACATCGGCCCGGCCAAGAAGAAGTTCGACGCCGCCGTCGCGGACGCGGCGGCCCACAGGTTCACGGTGGGCGACGACGGTTCTGTCGGCTTCCCCGCCGGCGGCGAGGAGGACGGCAAGACGGTGGCGGGCGGTACGGCGACGAGCGCCGCGGACCCGACGGCCCGCGCGATCGCCCACCAGGCCGCAGGCGTCGACCCCAACCCGCACCACGCCGTCGCGCAGGACATCGCAGACCGGATCTTCGACGCGCTGAACGAGGCCACGGCCGTGGACGACAAGTGGGGCCCGCAGCTGCGCAAGCTCCGGGCCGACGACGACCTCACGGTCTCCGCCGCGGACTGGGCCGACGCCCAGCAGGACATGGCAGGCGTCGACAAGGACGCGGCGTCCTACCTCGGCCACCTCAAGCCGCCGCCCGCGCACGGCCGGGCCGCCGACAACGCGGCCTGGTGGAAGAGCCTGTCCCCGCAGGACCAGGCCGACTGTCTCGCGGCCTACCCCGGCAGGATCGGCGCCCTCGACGGCCTGCCCGCCGACGTCCGCGACGAGGCCAACCGCACGGTCCTCGCCGAGACCCGCGGCAATTACCAGCACCAACTGGACGCGATTCCGCCGCCGCCGAAGGAGTGGGCCGACATCGCGGATCCGTCCGGCAGGGGCGTGCACACCCCCGAGTGGACCGTGTGGAACGCGGAGTACGGCGACCAGTACAGCAAGCTGGACGGTGTGCGGGGCCGGTTGAAGGGGATGGACGCCATCCAGGCCCGTTTCGACGCCACCGGCACCGACGGCCTGCCCGAGGCGTATCTTCTCGGTTTCGACCCGGACGGAAAGGGCGACGGCAAGGCCATCGTGGCCAACGGGAATCCGGACACCGCCGATCACACGGCCATATACGTCCCGGGCACGGGGTCGAAGCTCGACAAGATCGGCGGCGACCTCAACCGGGGGGTGAACCTGTGGCAGGCGAGCCATCAGCTGGACCCCAACGCCAAGATCTCCACCATCACCTGGCTCGACTACAACGCCCCCGACACGATTCCGCAGGCCACCCAGGACTCGTACGCGCACGACGGCGCGCCGGCGCTGCGCGGCTTCATCGACGGCAATGCCGCGGCCCACGAAGCGGCCACCGGAGGCCGGGCGCACACCACGCTCATCGGCCACAGTTACGGCAGCACGCTCATCGGCGACACCGCCAAGTACACCTACCCCGACGACGGCTGGGCGGGCGACCCCATGCCCGTCGATGACGTGGTCGTGGCCGGCAGCCCCGGCATGCAGGCCGCGCACCCCGGCGACCTCGGCCTCGACCCCACGCACATGTGGGCGGAGGGAGCGGGCGGCAACGACCACATCGTCCGCGACGGCGGGCGCGCGATGGGGCTCGGCGGCGACGGGAACATCCCGACCGACAGGGCGTTCGGCGGCAACGTGATGCAGTCGGACGCCGGCGACCACAGCGCGTACTGGAACATGCACAACGGCAAGCCGTCGGTCAGCCTGCAGAACCAGGCCGACGTCATCGTGGGCCGCTACGGTGACGCCAAGCTCGTCTACGCGTCGCCGTACGGGAATCCGAGGTAGACGGACATCCGAGGCAATGGGGAAAGGAGCGACGTGTCCGACGACTTCGGGTACGAGCCGCGGGTCCGTCCCGCCGGCGAAGTGAAGGCGGAGGTCGCCGCGCTGTCCAGCGCCGTACTCGACATGGTGCGCATCAAGGGCAGGGTCACGGCGGGGGGGCCCATGGAACTGCCGTGGGACGAGGGGGCCGACCCCGACAGATTCCACACCATCACGCACCTGTGGTCGCTGTACGGAGTGGACAACGACGTGCTGGAGCGCGGAATGGCCGCACTCGCCGACCGGCTGCCCGAACGGGGCTGGACGGTGGCGAAGAACGGCCCGGACTCCAGCAGGAACAGCAATCAGGAGATCCTTGCCGTCCACATGGCGACGCGCGCCCAGCTCGAAGCCACCTGGATGAAGGGCCTCGACGGGCATGAGCCGCTGATCACCTTCAACGTCCACTCCCGCTTGTTCATCCCCGCAGAGGAGCCAGGCCTGTGACGCCGACCGCCATCGTGAACGGAGCACGCCGCGGCTGGCGGGTCGTGGCGTGCGCGAGCGTCCTCGTACTCGCCGCGGGATGCGGCGGCGGTGGCACCCCGGCGCGCGACGCCGGGGACGTCAGGAGCGAGGTCGCCGCGCAGGCCGGGGCGGTCGCGGACATGACCCACGTCACGGGGAAGACGACCGAGGGCGGCCCCCCGGACGGCAGTCCCACCGACACGTCGTGCGACGACGGCAGGGACGACAGCCCCGACCGCGAGATGCTGCAGATGTGGTCGCTGTACGGGGTGGACAACGCCACTCTGGGCAAGGCGATGACCAATCTCGCCGCGAACCTCCCCGAGCAGGGCTGGAAGGTGGTCAAGAACGCCCCGGACTCCAGCATGAACAAGAACCAGGAGATCCTCGCCGTCCACACCGCGACGAAAGCGCAGCTCGACGCCACCTGGCGGAAGGGCCTGGACAATCACGAGCCGCTGATCACCTTCAACGTGTACTCCCAGTGCTTCCGCGCCTCGTGACGTCGTAGGGACCGGAGGGCGGTCCTCGGCCGTCTCCGCCGGCCCTGCCGTCAGGAGTTGGGCAGGCGGCGGAAGCGGTCGTCGTCCTCGTAGCCGACCGCCGGGATGCCCAGCAGGCCGTCCACGCCGGGGAAGCCCTCGTCCACCTGGAACGGCGCTCCGTGCACCGACGCCTCCTGCGACGGGCCTGCGTACATGCCGGTGTGCGCGCTGCCCAGCTCCATGAGGTAGCCGCCGGCCGCCGACGGACGGCGCCGGTCGTTGGCGACGGCCTGGGTGGCGTAGGTGTTCATGGCGGCGATGCGCTCGAAGAGGGCGGTCGCCGACCTCGTGGGACGGCGGGCCGGGCGGCCGTCCAGGCCCTTGACCCGGATGCGGTGGGTCCGGGCGGCCTCCAGCACGGCTTCCAGCCCGGTGGCGCCGAGGTTCATGTTGCTGTCGTAGCGGGTGACGAACGCTTGCAGTCCTGGGCTCATCGCCCCGCCTGCGAGGTACGAGTCGACGTGCGACTGGTAACCGTCGTCCCGGATGCTCTCCAGGTAGAGGGTGCGCACACCGGCGGCCCGGATCTGCTCCATGTGCGTGCCCAGGAACTGCCAGACCCGCGCCCCGGAGTGGGCGCCGCCGATGGCCACGCCCTCGAACTGGTCCAGCAGCGCGCGCAGATCGCCCATCGCGTCCTCCGCGCCTGCGCCCTCCAGGGTGTCGTCCACGGCCTGGTGGCGCCGCTGCCGGTCCTCGGGTGTCTCCGCGTAGGCGTCGCGCGTGGCTCGCGCGTCGAGGCCGAGCTGTGTGTCGCGGGCGTCCTGGCGGTTCCAGTGGCCGCGCGTCCGCGGGTCGGCGCGGCCGATGCCCTCCACCACCGCGCCGCGCCCGGCCTCCCACGGAACGCCCGGCGCCAGCCTGCCGACGCCGCTCAGGCTGTAGTGGAGCGGCGAATCGGTCTCCTGGAGCGTCTGCGGGTCCGCGTCGATCTCCACGCGCTGCTTGTGGCTGGCGTCCCGGGTGGCCTGCGGCAGAGTCTGCCATTCGTCCGCCGTCAGCGCGTTCGGTGTGCGGTCGCCCGCCCGGGACTTGCGGGGACCCCGCACCCGCACCGCGGGACCCGGCGGGTGCTGGTGCAGTTCGTCCGGCTGCATGCGCTGGACCGCGGGGGCGGCGGGCGTGTGCCCGCGGTCCGCGGTGTGCGCGTGCCGCTGCTCCTCGATGATGCGGGACACCGCCGCGTTCCCGGCGAGGCGCTGGAGCCGCAGCATCGACTCGGCGGGCGCCCCGCCGCCGGACCGGGGCGCCCGCACGGCCTTCGCGGCCCCCGGGCGCTGCGGTCCCCTCGACTGCTCGCCACCGGCTTGCTGCGCACGCATGCGTACGTCCCTTCTGAGCATGAACTGGAACGTCCACTGTCACCGCTGCGCCCTGCCCGCCGGTACGTCCGGACGGGCACGCCCGGGTGCAGGCGCCTTGCCCTCGCCCGGGCGGACGTGGCCGGCGGGGGCTCCTGTCGTCGGCGGGTCAGAGCAGGTGGTCGGCCTTGCCGGCCTTGATGTCGGTGATGAGGGTGCGGAGGGCTTCGCGGGAGTCGGTGAGGTGGTGCTCTTCCTGGCCGTTGACGGCTATGTAGGCGTTGCCGTCCGCGTCGGTGCCGATGCGGAAGCAGTTGCTCGCGTCCTGGCAGAAGGGGGCTTCCCAGGTGATGTCGGGCACGGTGAACTCTCCTAGAGCTGGGATGCGATGGCGTGCATGAGATCGAGGCTCTCTTCCGGCGGAAGCGCGATGCGCTGCATCGCGTCGAGTTGCAGCCGGTACTTGCACAAGTGCGCCTCCGCGTGCAGGAACTCGCCGACTGTGGCGCGGTCCAGCAGAGCGGTGTCCAGGCGGGGTACTTGGCCGCGGGCGTACAGGATCGACTGCCCTGAGCCGGGGAACGCGCCTGCGGAGAAGGGGACGGCCTGGATGGTGACGTTGTCGCGGTCCGCGGTCTCCATGAGGTGGCCGAGCTGGTCCCGCAGTACGGCCCTTCCGCCCACCTCGGTCCGCAGCGCTCCTTCGTGGACGACCAGTACGTACGGCGGGGCGTCCGGCCGGTCGACTGTCCGGTGCCGCTGCACCCGGTGCGCGACCCTGGCCTCGAACTCGGTTGCCGGCAGCGGCGGGATAGCCGCCCGGAAGAGGGCGCGTGCGTACTCCTCGGTCTGGAACTGGCCGGGCATGTGCGTGATGGTGCTGACCCGCAGGCCCTGGGCGCGCCACTCCAGCTCGGCGATGTCGAGGAAGGTCGAGGGGAGTACGTCCCGGTATTCCTCCCACCAGCCGTGCACGCGGTCGCCGCACATGGCGACCAGCGCGTCGATCAGCGCCTGGTCGGTGCACTCGTAGGCGAAGGCGATCCGCCGCACCCGCTCCGGGCTGACGCCGTGGCGTCCCGCTTCCGTGCTGGTGATGACAGTCCGCTTGGTGTCGAGCAGGGCGGCTGCCTGCTCGGCAGCCCCGCGTCCTCGCGCAGTTTGCGCAGCTCCGCGCCCAGGCGCTGCTGGCGTGCGGTCGGGTTGCTTCTCGGCGGCATGGGCTTCCTCTCCTCCGGGCCCAGTCTGCCGTGCGGTCAGAAGTCCGGTCCAACAGGGCAGGAGTGATCGTGGTCGACGCCTCAGTCTTCGCCTTCGCCCTGCTCGACGAGGGCGGGACCGGCAGCCGGTGCCGGGCGGCGCTGGCCGCCGATGACCGGTGGATCGCTCCGGAGCACTGGAGCGTCGAGGCCCTGTCGGTCATCCGCGGGAATCTGCTCGGCGGCAAGATCTCGGCCGAGCACGCCGCGGAAGCGGTTTCGGCTCTCGGCCAGTGGGACCCCGAGGTCCCCCTCACGCGAGTCCTGTTGCCGCGTATGTGGGAACTGCGGGCGGACCTCACGGCGTACGACGCCGCCTATGTGGCCGCAGCCGAAGTGCACGGGTGCACGCTGCTCACGACCGACGGGCGCCTCGCCCGCGCGTCCGGCATCCACTGCGCCGTCGACGTCATGGACTGAAGTCCACCCGGCGCTACGGGTGCCGCGCACGCCGGGGGCGCCGGGTCTCCGATGGGGCCGGGTATGCGGGGGACCTCGGCCGGTATCCGGCGATCGCACCGCGGTTGCGGGTCAGGACAGCATGACCGGATGACACCGTTCTCGTGTCGCCGGTACGAGCCGGAATCCCGCGACGGTTCAGGGCGCACCCACCCGGCGGGGCCGGGCCGGGGGTCAGGAGGCGCCGCGGGGAGCGGATTCGTAGAGTTCGAACCAGGTGGACTTGCCGTCGCCGCGGGGGTCGACGCCCCACGCGTCGGCGAGCTCTTCCATCAGGAGCAGGCCGCGGCCCGAGGAGGCCATCTCGCCGGGGGAGCGGCGGTGGGGCATGTCGTCGGAGGCGTCGTCGACGTCGACGTGCAGGCGGCGGGTGCCGGGCATGCCGGTGACCTGGGCCAGCAGGACGGCGTCGCCGTCGGTGTGGACCAGCACGTTCGTGACGGCCTCCGAGACCAGCAGCACCGCGGACTCGACCTGTTCGGCGGACGCCCAGTCGTGCAGCAGGGCGCGGATGTCGTCGCGGCAGGAGCGGATCTGGCCCGGGTCGTCCTGGGAGACCGTGAGGATGGTGCGGCGCACCGGGACCGCGCAGGTCGGCCCGTCGGGGTCGCGGCGGAGCAGCACCAGCGCGATGTCGTCCTCGCGGCGGTCCGCGAGCGGCCCCGTGCTGTGGTGCGAGGCGGGGCCGTGGACGGCCCGGACCAGGGAGTCGGCGAGGACCTCCAGGTCGTTCGCGGGGCCGGCGGCCAGTGCCTGGGACAGCCGGCGCCAGCCGGTCTCCAGGTCGTGGCCGCCGGTCTCGATCAGGCCGTCGGTGCACAGCAGCAGCACTTCCCCGGACTCCAGGACCATCGTGGTGGTCGGGTAGTCCGAGTCCGGCTCGATGCCCAGCGGCAGCCCCACGGCGGTGCGCCGCACGATGGTGGTGCCGTCGCCGAGGCGTATCGCGGGCTCGGGGTGGCCGGCCCGCACCACGTCGAGGGTGCCGGTGAGCGGGTCGATCTCCACGTACAGGCAGGTCGCGAAGCGCACGTCCGCCTGGTGCTCCTCGCCGAGCCCGGCCAGGAAGCGGGAGGTGCGGGACAGCACCGCGTCGGGGCTGTGGCCCTCGGCCGCGTACGCCCGCAGCGCGATCCGCAGCTGGCCCATCAGGCCCGCCGCCTTCACGTCGTGGCCCTGGACGTCGCCGATGACGATGGCGGTGCGGCCCGAGGGCAGGTCGATCACGTCGTACCAGTCGCCGCCGACCTGGAGGCCGCCACCGGTCGGGACGTAGCGGGCGGCCACCGCCATACCGCTGACGCCGGGCTTGCGGGTGGGCAGCATCGTGCGCTGGAGGCCGTCGGTCAGCGCGCGCTCCGACTCGTGCAGGCCGGCCCTGGACAGCGCCTGGCCGAGCATCCGGGCCACGGTGGTGAGCACCGAGCGCTCGTCGGGGGTGAAGGCGACCGGCTCGCGGAAGGCCGCCAGCCAGGCGCCGGTCGTGGTCCCGGCGACCACCAGCGGCAGATACGCCCACGACACCCGCCCGTACCGCTTGACCAGCGGCCAGGCGGCGGGAAAGCGCTTCGCGTACGCCTCGGGCGTCGGCAGGTAGACCGCGCGGCCGGTGCGGGCCACCAGCGCGGCCGGATAGTCGGTGGACAGCGGCATGTCGAGCAGGGTGTTGTCGGCGATCTCCTGGCCGTGGTGGCCGATCATCGACAGCCGGTCGCCCTCCACGCTGAAGACGGCGAGCCCGTCGGGCGAGAAGCCGGGCATCGACAGGGTCGCCGCGACCCGCAGCACCTCGGTGGTGGAGTCGGCCTCGGCCAGCGCGCGGCCCGCGTCCAGCAGGAAGGCCTCCCTGGCCCGCTGCCAGTCCGTGGTGGTGGGAGCGCCTTCGCGCCGGGCGCTGTGCACCTCGTGCAGGGTGCCGCTGAGCAGCCTGCCGCGCGGCGCGACCCTGGTCCGCAGCGTGCGCAGCACCGTCCCGTCGTCGCCGACCACCCGCACCAGGGACTCCGCCACCGTGCCCTCGGAAGCGGCCAGCGACACCGCGGCGCTCAGCGACACGAAGTCCGCCGCGTGCAGGCAGGCCCGCACCGCGGTCGAGCGGTGCGTGGCGGCACCCCCCGACAGCCCGAGCAGGCGCGCCGCACAATCGTCCACCGTGACGGTGCCGGTGCCCTCGTCCCACTGCCACAGGCCCGAGCCCACGGCGGCGAGGACGTCCTCGGTGTGCATTGCCCCAGTTTACGGTTTTACGCAGGGTGTGAGGCAATGTGACCGCGCGTGCGCGAGGCGGGCACCAGGGTGCGCGGGGGCGGATCCGCGTGCGCGGCGCGGTCAGGCGGAGGGATACGCGGATGAGGAGGAAGCCCGGGCGCCGGTAGGCTGTGCGGGTTCCCCACCATCGCGACGACCTGACGACTTGGACGAACCACGATGCACCGGTACCGGTCACACACCTGCGGAGAGCTGCGCGCCACCGACGTCGGCACCGACGTCCGCCTGTCCGGCTGGCTGCACAATCGCCGTGACCTGGGCGGCATCCTCTTCGTCGACCTGCGCGACCACTACGGCTTCACACAGCTCGTGGTCCGCCCCGGCTCGCCCGTCTACGACGAGCTGAGCAGCCAGTCCAAGGAGTCCGTGGTCCGCGTCGACGGCCGCGTCCTGGCCCGCTCGGCGGAGAACGTCAACCCCGAGCTGCCGACCGGCGAGGTCGAGGTCGACGTGACCTCGCTCGAAGTGCTCGGCGCCGCCGACCCGCTGCCCTTCCCGGTCTTCCCCGAGGACAGCGCCAACGAGGAGATGCGGCTCACCAACCGCTTCCTCGACCTGCGCCGCCAGCGCATGCACCGCAACATCATGCTGCGCACCCAGGTCATCTCCTTCCTGCGCCGCGAGATGACCGCGCTCGGCTTCAACGAGATGGCCACCCCGATCCTGTCGGCGACCTCCCCCGAGGGCGCCCGCGACTTCCTGGTGCCCTCCCGCGTGCACGCCGGCCGGTTCTACGCGCTGCCGCAGGCCCCGCAGCAGTTCAAGCAGCTGCTGATGATCTCCGGCTTCGACCGCTACTTCCAGATCGCGCCCTGCTTCCGCGACGAGGACTCGCGCGCCGACCGCTCGCCCGGCGAGTTCTACCAGCTCGACGTCGAGATGAGCTTCGTCGAGCAGGAGGACGTCTTCGGCGTCATCGAGAAGGTGATGACCGACCTGTTCAACGAGCTGGGCGGCGGCCGTACGGTCACCTCGCCCTTCCCGCGGATCCCCTTCCGCGAGTCGATGCTCAAGTACGGCAACGACAAGCCGGACCTGCGCACCGCGCTCGAACTGGTCGACGTCACCGCGGTCTTCGCCGGCTCGGGCTTCAAGGCCTTCGCCGACAAGCACGTCCGCGCCCTGGCCGTGCACGGCACCGCGGAGCAGCCGCGCAAGTTCTTCGACCAGCTCGGCGAGTACGCGGTCTCGCTCGGCGCGAAGGGCCTGGCCTGGGTCCGGGTCGGCGAGGGCAACGCGCTCACCGGGCCGATCGCCAAGTTCCTCACCGAGGACGACGTGGCGGCCCTGCTCGACGCGGTCGGCGGCAAGCCGGGCACCGCGATCTTCTTCGGCGCCGGCGACTTCGACGAGGTCTCGAAGATCATGGGGCCGGTCCGGGTCGAGGCCGCGAAGCGCGCCGGGCAGTACGACGAGGGCGTCTTCCGCTTCTGCTGGATCGTGGACTTCCCGATGTTCGAGCGCAACGAGGACACGGGGGCGATCGAGTTCTCGCACAACCCGTTCTCGATGCCGCAGGGCGGCCTCGAAGCGCTGGAGACCAAGGACCCGCTGGACATCCTGGCGTGGCAGTACGACATCGTCTGCAACGGCATCGAGCTGTCGTCCGGCGCCATCCGGAACCACGAACCGGCCGTGATGTACAAGGCGTTCGAGATCGCCGGGTACTCCCAGGAGACCGTCGAGGCGGAATTCGGCGGGATGCTGCGCGCCTTCCACTTCGGCGCGCCGCCGCACGGCGGGATCGCCCCGGGCGTCGACCGGATGGTCATGCTGCTGGCGGACGAACCGAACATCCGCGAGACGATCGCCTTCCCGCTCAACCAGCACGCGCAGGACCTTCTGATGGGCGCGCCGTCGGAGGTCTCCGCGACCCGGCTGCGCGAGCTGCACATCCAGCTCCGCCAGAAGTAGCCCCCGCCCAGGCCCGCGCTCCCGGTTCCGCACCGGGGGCGCGGGTTTCCGCGTTCCCCGCGCCCCCATGGGGCACCCGCCGGCGCGGCGGCACCGCGGAACCCCTGTGTGCGCCCGGGGCAACCGGACAGGTGCCCGGGGGCGTTGTAGAGGTGTGGGGAGGACATTCGGTGGGCGAAGGCGGGTTCGAGCAGTTCGTCGCGGCACGCGGCCAACGGCTGTTGCGTGTCGCGTGGCTGCTCACCGGGGACGCCCACCTCGCCGAGGACCTGCTCCAGACGGTGCTGGCCAAGGTCTGGCCCAAGTGGCACCGGATCGCCGAGGAGAATCCGGAGGCGTACGTACGCCGCGCCCTGGTGCACACGCATGCCTCGTGGTGGCGCAGGCGGTGGCGCGGCGAGGTGCCGCACGGCGATGTGCCGGACCAGGCGCTGCCGCAGGACGCGTACGCCGGGGTGGACCTGGAGCAGGCGCTGGCCGCGGCGGTGCGCGCACTGCCCGTACGGCAGCGGGCCGTGGTGGTGCTGCGGTACTTCGAGGATCTGAGCGTGACCGAGACCGCGGAGGCGCTGAGGTGTTCGGAGGGCACGGTGAAGAGCCAGGCGGCGAAGGCCCTGCGGACGCTGCGCGGGCGGCTGCCGTCCGCGGTCACGGCGGACGGCGGTGACGGCCGTGACTGAACGGGACGGCCCCGAGCAGGAGTTGCGGATCCTGCTGGAGCGGGCGGTGCCGCAGCCGCCCGCCCCGCCGCAGCGTCTTGAGCGGGTGCGCGAGCGGGTCGGGCGGCGCCGGCGGCGGCGTACGGCCGCGGTCACCGGCAGCGCGGTGCTGGCCGCGGCGGCGGGACTGATGGCCGTACCCGGGCTGGTACGCCCGCAGGCCGGCGGCGCGGCGCCGGTGGTGGCGACCGGCGGACAGGCGGACAAGCGGCCCACCCCGTCCGCCGGTGTCACCGGTCAGCCCACCCCGGCGCCCGGTACGGCCGGCCCGCAGGCGTCGGACGGCGTGTACCGCCCGACCGGGATGGACGGGCTGCGGCTGTCGCTGCCGTCCGGCTGGCAGACCCTGCCGGACCCGGCCACCCGAAGCGTCTTCGTGTCCTCGCAGGCACTCGCGCTGCCCGAGAACGGCTGTGCGCACGCCCTGGACGACTTCTGCACCCCGCTGGCCCGGCGGCTGGGCAGGGGCGGGACGCTGGTCATGTTCCGCCTCGACGGCTCCCAGGACCAGGCGGACAAGCTCCAGCACTTCGGCGGCGAGGCCGGCGAGGTCGGCGAGGAGTTGCCCTACACGGCCTGCCGTACGGTCGGCGGCACACGGCAGTTGGGCACGTCCGTCGTCGGCGAGGCGGGGTCGAGCACCGTGGTGCGGGTGACGGCGTGCCTGGCGCAGCCCTCGTCGGCGCAACTGGCGCTGGCCGAGGACCTCTTGTCGACCGCGGACGTCGGATGAGAGTGCCCGGCGGCGCCAGTCCCGCGGGGATCGGCCGGCGGGGCGCGGTCCTCGGGCTGGCCGCCGCGGTGGTGGCGGCGTGCACCCCCGCCGGTACGGGCGCGCGGCCCTCGCGGCTGCCGGAGGAGGGTCCGCTGCGCCCGGTGCCGGCCGGGGAGGCGGCGGCGACCGGGCACGAGCAGCCGGAGGCTACGCAGCAGCGTCCGGGTCGCCGCCGAAACGCTCGACGTACGCCGCCAGATCGTCGTCGCTGATCTTCGCGAAGAGCACCGGCGGCACGGTGAAGGGCGTGCCCGCCGGTACCGCGTCCAGCGCGCGGGCCTGGTCGGCGCCGACCCAGCGGGCGTCATCGGCCGGCAGCGCGAAGGCGGACCGCATCGCGGCGGCCGAGGACGGGATGAACGGCTCGGAGACGACGGCGTAGAGGTGGATGAGGTTCATCGCGGTGCGCAGGGTGAGGGCGGCGCCGTCCTGGTCGGTCTTGATCTCCATCCAGGGGGCCTTCTCCTCCAGATAGGAGTTGCCCGCGCTCCACAGCGCGCGCAGCGACTGGGCCGCCTTGCGGAACTGCAGCGTCTCCATGTGGCCTTCGTACTCCGCGAGCAGCCCGGCGATCTGCTCGCCGAGCTTGGCCTCCGCGTCGCCCGCCGCCGCGCCGGCCGGCACGTCGTCGCCGAAGCGCTTGCGGGAGAAGGACAGGACCCGGTTGACGAAGTTGCCGAGGGTGTCGGCGAGGTCCTTGTTGACGCCGGCCGCGAACAGCTCCCAGGTGAAGGACGTGTCGTCGGACTCGGGCGCGTTGGCCATCAGGAAGTAGCGCCAGTAGTCGGCGGGCAGCAGGTCGAGAGCGACGTCGGTGAAGATGCCCCGGCGCTGGGAGGTGGAGAACTTGCCGCCGTAGTAGTTCAGCCAGTTGAAGGCCTTGACGAAGTCGACCTTCTTCCACGGCTCGCGGGTGCCCAGCTGGGTGGCGGGGAACATCACGGTGTGGAAGGGGACGTTGTCCTTGGCCATGAACTGCGTGTAGCGGACGGTGTCGTCGGCCTCGTACCACCACGACTGCCAGTCGCGCGACTCCCCCTCGGGGGCCGCGTCGGACCATTCCTTGGTGGAACCGATGTACTCGATCGGGGCGTCGAACCAGACATAGAAGACCTTGCCCTCCGCGGCCAGCTCCGGCCAGGTGTCGGCGGGCACCGGCACACCCCAGTCGAGATCGCGGGTGATCGCCCGGTCGTGCAGGCCTTCTGTGAGCCATTTGCGGGCGATCGAGGACGCCAGGGTCGGCCACTCGGCGCTGTTCGCGTCGATCCAGGCCTCGACCTCGGCCGCCAGCTCGGACTGGAGGAGGAAGAGGTGCTTGGTCTCCCTGACCTCCAGCGCGCTGCTTCCGCTGATCGCCGAGCGCGGTTCGATCAGGTCGGTGGGGTCGAGCACCCGGGTGCAGTTCTCGCACTGGTCGCCGCGCGCCTTGTCGTAACCGCAGTGCGGGCAGGTGCCGACGATGTAGCGGTCCGGCAGGAAGCGCTCGTCGGCCAGCGAGTAGACCTGGCGGATGGCACGCTCCTCGATGAAGCCGTTCTCGTGCAGGCGGCGGGCGAAGCGCTGGGTGATGTCGACGTTCTGCGCGGAGGAACTGCGGCCGAAGTGGTCGAAGGACAGCGCGAACCCGTCGTAGACGGCCTTCTGCGCGTCGTGCGCCTGGGCGCAGAAGACATCAACCGGAAGTCCGGCTTCCTTTGCGGCGAGTTCCGCCGGGGTGCCGTGTTCGTCGGTGGCGCAGATGTAGAGGACATCCTGTCCTCGCTGCCGCAGATAGCGGGCGTAGACATCGGCCGGGAGCATGGACCCCACCATGTTGCCCAGGTGCTTGATCCCGTTGATATAGGGCAGGGCGGAGGTGATGAGGTGACGAGCCATTGCAGGCTGCTCCCAATTCGTAGCGCGGAGTGAGGAATTCATCTACGGACCGTCAATCGTATCGGACCGTAGCCGGGTGACCTCCGCCGTATTCACATTCCGGACAGGTTCAGGTCAGAGGCGTCCCGAGGGTGACTCGGTGTGACTGCACGTGCACTTGCACGTGCACATGCACGTGCTCCGGCCACGAGTTATCATCTCCTGTACCACACGGCACTTTTGGGGAGTGGCTGATGCGCCGGACGCACAATGGAATGCCCGCAGAGGATCTTGCGGGTGTGGTCTGGCAGAAGAGCGGACACAGCAATGCCAATGGCACCTGTGTGGAGTTCGCCGCGCTGCCCGACGGCGGCGTCGCCGTACGCAATTCGCGCTTTCCGGACGGTCCCGCCTTGATTTACACCAGGGCCGAGATCGAATCGATGATCATCGGTGTGAAGGCGGGTGAGTTCGACCACCTGATGCCGGGGCCGTGACCCCCGCGCCGGCGCGCGCTAGCGGTGCTGGCCGGCCGGTGTCACCAGGAACAGCGCCCAGACGACCTTTCCCGTACCGCTCAGCGGGTGCCATCCCCAGTTCTCGCTGAAGGAGTCCACCAGGTGCAGCCCGCGGCCGGTCTCGGCCACGAAGTCGGGGTCCTTGGTGATCGGCGCCACCCCGCTGGGGTCGCGCACCGCGCACACTACCCGCGTAGTCCAGCGCACAAGGCTCAGCCTGACCGGCGCGCCGGGCGTGCCGACCGGCACCGCGTACCGCAGCGCGTTCGTCACCAACTCGGACGCCACCAGTTCCATGGAGTCGAGCAGCACGGACATGTCCCAGTGCTGGAGGGTGGCGCGGGTGAAGCGGCGCGCCTCGCGCACCGACTCAAGGGCGGCGGGCAGTTCGCATGTGGCGCCGTGGCCCGCCGCAAGCTGCTCGGGCGCGAGCACGCCTTGCAATAACGGGTCCAGCACAGGTGCGGCCTCTGCCTTCATGCGTGCCCCCGAAGTATCTGCACGGCACCATGCTCGGGGATCGGGACCAGGGGATGCAAGAGCGTCTGCACGTGCATCTGCAAGGAATTTATGCACGTGACGATCGAGAGTGACGGGACGGGTACTGCGCGCAAGCCATTAGTGGCAGACTGCTGATGAACCAAGGGCGGAGCGTGACTTATGAGCGCAGGGCAGCCGGGAGGCGGGTCCATCGTGCGACGGATGCTGCTCGGAGCGCAGCTGCGAAGGCTGCGTGAGTCGCGGGGGATCAGCAGGGAGGACGCCGGGTATTCCATCCGGGCCTCGGAATCGAAGATCAGCCGCATGGAGCTGGGCAGAGTCAGCTTCAAGGAGCGGGATGTCGCCGATCTGCTGACGCTGTACGGCGTCACCGAGGAGGGTGAACGGCTCGCCATGCTCGGACTCGTGAGAGAGGCAAACGCCGCAGGCTGGTGGCACGGATACGGCGAGGTGATGCCGACCTGGTTCCAGACGTACGTGGGTCTGGAGGAGTCGGCCGCGCTCATCCGCACGTTCGAGGTGCAGTTCGTGCACGGCCTGCTGCAGACGGAGGACTACATCAGGCAGGTGATCCGGCTCGGTCACCCTGAGGGAGCCGACGCCTGGGTCGAAAGACGAGTCGGCCTACGCCTGGAGCGGCAGAAGCTGCTCGTCTCGGAGCGGGCGCCGCACTTCGTCGCCGTGATGGACGAGGGTGCGCTGCGCCGCCCGTTCGGCACCCGGGAGGTCATGCGCGACCAGGTCCAGCACGTGCTGGAGGCCGCGGAGGCGCCCAACGTGGACGTCCGGATCCTGCCCTTCGCCACCGGCGGCCACGCGGCGGGGGGCGGCGCCTTCACCCTGCTGAGCTTCCCGGAGTCCGACCTGCCCGACCTGGTGTATCTGGAGCAGCTGACCGGCGCGCTCTACATCGACAAGCACGACGAGGTCGTGGAGTACGACAAGGCCATGACCGCGCTGGGGCGGCTCGCGCTGAGCCCGGCGGACTCCCTCGACTGGCTGAACGCGTTCAAGCGCGAATTGTGACTTTATGTGTATTTTCAACTGATATTCACCCGGCCGGGTGAATATCAGTTGTTTTTACCCCCGGCCGTCTCCCCGGCGGCACCGCGGCGCCGCTACGGTTACGCAGGGCGCGCCAGGGGGACGGGGGACGAGAGTGCACGAGGAGGTCAACGGCGACCGCGGTGGCGGTGGCCAGGAGGACGGGCCCGAGTTCGGCCGCCCGCTCGGCGATGTGGTGCCGGCGCCGACGCCGTACGCCCGTACGTACCGGCTCCGTGAGGCCACTGTCGTCGAGCTGGCCGGTGAGATCGACCTCGGCAGCGCGCACGGCGTCCACCCGCACCTCGACGCGGTCGTGATGTGGCCGCTGCCGCTGCTGGTGGTCTTCGACCTCGGGCCGCTGGAGTTCATCGACTGCTTCGGCCTCGCGCTGCTGGTGCGCGCCCGCCGCCGGGTGCTCGACCGCGGTGGCCGCACCGCGATGGTCTGCGCCCACCCGCAGACCCGCAAGCTGCTGGCGATGACCGGCCTGGACGCCGTCTTCCTCCCGGTGCTCACGCTGGACGAGGCGCTGCCGTCCTGAGCGCCCGCCGGCCCGCGTGCGGACGCGGTCACTCCATGCTGCCTGTGTGTCACCCACATGTCGACGCCGTACAGTGTCTCGCTGAACAACCAACCATCCTTCCCCGCCGCCGATGTGACCGGCGTCATACGGCAGGGCCGGGACAACTGATAAACGTTGGGGCTTCGTCGTGATGTGTGCTGGTGCCACCGGACCGAAGGTGTAAGGGAATGGGCGTTCGTGGGCGCAAGCCGGAACGTAAGCGCGGCCGCGGGATACGCAAGCACAACCGCAAGCGGTGGATCATCGCGATCTCGGTCTCGGTCGTGGTCCTGCTGGTCGGTGGTGCCGGCGCGATCTACCTCAAGCTCAACGCGAACATCGCGACGTTCGACTCCGCCGGCCTGAGCAAGAACCGCCCGGCCGAGGCCGACGCCGACGCCGACGGCAACAAGGCGGTCAACGTCCTGCTGATCGGCTCCGACACCCGCGCCGGCGACAACGGCAAGCTCGGCGGCTCCGCGTCAGGAGCGATCGGCCGCTCCGACACCACGATCCTGCTGCACGTCTACCCCGACCACAAACACGCGGTGGGCATCTCCATACCCCGCGACTCGCTGGTCGACATACCCCCCTGCCTGCTCCCGGACGGCAAGTGGTCGCTGGACCAGCCGTCGGCGATGTTCAACTCCGCCTTCTCCATGGGCAACACAGAGAAGGGCAATCCGGCCTGCACGCAGAACACCATAGAGAAGCTGTCCGGGCTGCGGGTGGACCACACCATGGTGGTCGACTTCGAGGGCTTCGCGTCCATGACCTCCGCCGTCCACGGCGTCGAGGTCTGCGTCCCGAACGACATCTACCAGGGCGACATGAACCCCAACCTCGGCCACAAGGGCAAGATCGTCCTCAAGGCCGGGATGCAGAACCTCCAGGGCCAGCAGGCGCTGGACTACGTCCGGGTCAGGCACGGCGTCGGCGACAACTCCGACGTCGGCCGCATGCTGCGGCAGCAGGCCTTCCTTTCCGCGCTGATCAGCAAGGTCAAGGGCCAGGGCATGGACCCCACGACGCTGCTGCCGCTGGCCAACGCGGCGACCAAGTCGCTCACCGTGGACCCGGGTCTGGGCAGCGCCGCGAAGCTGATGTCCTTCGGCCTGTCGCTCAAGGGCATCGACCTGAAGAACATCCAGTTCATCACCGCGCCCTGGAAGTACACCGGCGCCCGCATAGACCTGGTCCACCCCGACGTGGACGACCTGTTCGCCGAGCTGCGCGCCGACCGTACCCTCCAGGGCGTCAACGCCTCCGGCAAGACCGGCGCTCCCAAGCCGTCGCCCAGCGCGACGGTGGACGGCACCGGCATCATGGTCTCGGTCTACAACGGCACCACCACGGGCGGGCTCGCCGGCAAGGCCGCGGACATGCTGAAGGCCGACAACTTCAACGTGATGAACTCGACGAACGCCAAAACCAAGGACCACGCGGTGACCCGGATCGAGTACGGGCCCCGCGCCGGGGCCCACAACCACGCGGCCACGCTCGCCAAGCTGATACCCCCCCCGGAGCTGGTNCCCCCCCCCCCCCCCCCCGCCCCCCCCCCCCCCCCCCCCCCCCCCCCCCCCCCCCAAGACGCAGGCGGACACGGTCGCGAAGCTCTTCCCCGGCGCGGAGCTGGTCCAGCTCGACACGAGCGGGGTCAACGTGGTGCTCGGAGCGGATTACGCGGCTGTCGCCGCGAAGGGGGGGACGGCGTCCGCGACGCCGAAGCCGCTTCCCACCGACCTCAGCAAGCAGGCGCGGTCCGCTGACGCGGACCCGTGCTCCAAGCTGTCCTACGGGTGACCGCCCGCGCCCTGGGGTGAGTGCCACGTGCGGTGGCACATCGCACGTGCGGTGCGTTTCGGCCGGCCGCGCGGTTCCCCGCGCCGCAGCAGGCGGAACGCCACCGCGGGTGGCAGCCCCTCAGGGGCGGGGCCACCCGCGACGGCGGAGGTGGTCGTCAGCCGCTCAGCTCGCCGCGGGCGAAGTGCGCTGGGGGAGCAGGGGCTTGCACGTGTTGTAGGCCTGAGCCGTCTTCGGATCGGCGGTGTCGATCCCGCCGGACATCCCCCCGCGAGGGGACCGGCTCGCCCCGGGCGGCGCGGTCGGCAGCGTCACCCCGTGATCCTTGAGGCAGCTCGTGAACGCCTGGAAGGCACTGCTGTCGGCGCCGCCCCCGGCGCCCCCACCGCGGCCGTTGAACTGCGGCCGCAGCGACGCGCAGGCCTCCGCCGCCGCCTTCGTCTTCGGGTCGGCCGACGCCCCCGCGCCGCCGCCGAAGCCGGGGAAGCCCCCGCCGCCGCTGGGCCGCCCCGAGGGCCGGCCCGAGGGGCGCCCGGTCCCGGTGCGCGGCGCGAAGCTCGGCAGCTGCACCCCGTGCTGCGACAAACAGTCGCGATACGCCTCCATCGACCCGGACGCGGCCACCGTCGCCGACCCCGACGGCTTCGCGGACGAGGAGCCCGACGAGCCCGAGGAGCACGCGGCGAGCAGGAGCATTCCCGAGGCGAGGACGGCGACGGACGCGCCGGCCCGCTGTGCGGTGGTGGGGGTCCAGGTCATGGCCGGAGTCTCCTCGGGAGCGGTGGGGTCGGAGTCTGAACGGCCGCCCTACGTGTGCGCGCGGGGATGACGGTGGCCAACGCAGGGCGGCAGCCCATGACTGAACCGCACTCAGGTAGGCGCCGCCCGGGCGCCACCTGTGAGTTCCCGGGGAACAGACCGCCCACCGCCGCCCGGATCCGGCACGCCCGCGCCCGACTCGCGGCGTATCACCGTGAAGAAGGGCTTTGCGCTCCCAGGAAACCCGCAGTTTCCTCCCAGGGCTTCAAAGGCGTGGGACGCGAGGATGCGGGCCATGAAGGTGCTCCCACGGCGGCGCAGGGCCGCCCTGATCAACTCGGTGCTCGGCGTGGTCGTCCTCGCGGGCGCCGGCGGCGCCTACGCGGCCGTGCACGACGACGGCAGCACGTCCGGCGGCACCGGCAAGGCCCGGGTGGCGACCGTCACCAAGGGCACGGTGCTGGCCACGGTCTCCGGCTCCGGCACGCTCGCCTCCCCGAGCGACGCGGGGCTGAACTTCACCACCGGCGGCACGCTCACCCAGGTGAAGGTCAAGCCGGGTGACAAGGTCGAGAAGGGCCAGGTGCTGGCCAAGGTCGACGCCACCGACGCGAAGGCGACGCTCCAGCAGGACCAGGCCTCGCTGACCGCGGCCGAGGCGAATCTGACGAAGGTCGAGGCGGGCGAACTCCCGGCCTCCACCGGCAGTTCCGGCTCCTCCGGCCGCAACTCCACGCCCGCCCCGTCGCCGACCCCCACCGTCGACGCCGCCCAACTCGCACAGGCCCAAGCCCAGTTGACGCAGGCGCAGAACGCGGTGGACGCGGCTCAGCGCGCGGTCGACGGCACCACGCTCAAGGCCCCGGTGGCCGGCACGGTGGCCTCGGTGGCGGCGGCCAAGGGCGAGTCGGTGTCGGGCACGGGCGGCAGCAGTTCGGGCTCGGGTGCCGGCTCGGGCGGCAGCTCCGGCTCCGCGTCGTCCGGTTCCACGTCCTCCAGCGGTTCGCTCAGCGGCTTCATCGTGCTGACCAACCCGGCCGGCATGCAGGTGACCGCGGACTTCTCCGAGGCCGACTCGCTCAAGGTCAAGCCCGGCCAGGCCGCGACCGTCACGCTGAACGCCGAGTCCGGCACCGTCCTGGACGCCAAGGTGCTGTCGGTCAGTTCGCTCCCGGTGAGCAGCAGTTCGAGTTCCGGCTCCGGCTCCTCGGGCAGCGCCGTGCAGTACGCGGCCACGCTCCGGATCACC
Source organism: Streptomyces sp. IBSBF 2435 (assembly GCF_036815005.1). Classification (NCBI taxonomy): domain Bacteria; kingdom Bacillati; phylum Actinomycetota; class Actinomycetes; order Kitasatosporales; family Streptomycetaceae; genus Streptomyces; species Streptomyces sp. IBSBF 2435. The sequence goes on from NZ_JAJSYW010000001.1 coordinate 211,030, forward strand.
AGTGACACCTCGAACCTGCGGACCGGCCTGAGCGCCAGCATCCAGGTCACCACCGGCTCGGCCAGCGACGCGCTCAGCGTGCCGACCGCCGCGGTGACCGGCACCGGCGCCAACCGCTCGGTCCTGGTCGTCAACGCCGACGGGTCCACCACCCGTACCGCCGTGACGGTCGGTGTCGAGGGCGACAGCACCGACCAGATCAGCAGCGGCCTGACCGAGGGCCAGCAGGTGCAGATCCCGACGGTCGCCTCGACCGGCAGCAACGGCTTCCCGAGCGGCGCCTTCCCCGGCGGCCTCGGCGGCGGCACCGGCCGCTTCGGCGCGGCAGCCGGCGGTGCGGGCGGCAGCCTTCGCGGCGCCGGCGGCGGTGGCCGCGGATGAGGCTCGGCCTGGGCAGGACCGGCGCCCACCGCAGGGACACGGAAGAGGAACCGCCGCAGGACGACGGCCCCTGGGGACCGCCACCGGTCATCGAGGTGCGCTCGCTGCTCAAGACGTACGGCCACGGCGACGCGACCGTACGCGCCCTGGGCGGCCCGCCCGACCCGGCGACCGGTGTGTCGCCCGGCGTCGACCTGCTGGTCGAACAGGGCGACATGGTCGCGGTGATGGGCAGCTCGGGGTCCGGCAAGTCCACCCTGATGAACATCCTCGGCTGCCTCGACGTGCCGACCTCCGGGCGCTACCTGCTGGACGGCATCGACGTCGGCGGCCTCGACGAGCACCAGCTCTCCCTGGTGCGCAACCGCAAGATCGGCTTCGTGTTCCAGTCGTTCAACCTGGTGCCGCGCACCCCCGCGCTCGCGCAGGTCGAACTCCCGCTCGCCTACGCGGGGGTGAGGACCGCCGAGCGGCGGCGGCGCGCGCTGGCCGCACTCGCCCTGGTCGGCCTCGCCGACCGGGTCGACCACCGGCCCAACGAACTGTCCGGTGGGCAGCAGCAGCGGGTCGCGGTGGCCAGGGCGCTGGTCACCGCGCCCGCGATGCTGCTCGCCGACGAGCCGACCGGCAACCTGGACAGCCACAGCACGGAGGAAGTGCTCTCGATCGTGGACCGGCTCAACGCGTCGGGGCGCACCGTCGTCCTGATCACCCACGAGGACGAGGTCGCCCGGCACGCCAAGCGCGTCGTGCGGCTGGTCGACGGGCAGGTGGTCACCGACGTACGGCAGGCGCCGGTGGACGGGCCGCCGCCCGCGCTGCGCGACCCCGCGGTCTTCGCCTCGCACTCCCCGCAGGCCCAGGCGCAGGCGCAGGCGCTCAGCAGGGCCGGGGGTGCGTCCCGGTGAACCCCTTCGAGACGCTGCGCTTCGCGGTCGGCGGCCTGGCCGCCAACAAGGTGCGCTCCGCGCTGACCATGCTGGGCGTGCTGATCGGCGTCGCCGCCGTGATCATCCTGCTGGCGGTCGGCAACGGCTCCTCGCAGTCGGTCAAGGACTCCATCGAGAAGCTCGGCACCAACTCGCTCACCGTCTCCCCGGGTTCCGGCAGCGGCTTCGGCGGCGGCGCGGGCGGCGGGCGCGGCGGCAGCAGCGCGACCAGCACCAAACCGCTGACCGTGGACGACGCCCGCGCGCTGGCCGACCCGGCGTCTGCGCCGCACATCAAGTCGGTCGCCCCCGAGGTCACCACCTCGCAGACCGCGATCTACGAGGGCACCTCGCACACCGTCAGCCAGGTCGTCGGCACCTACCCGGCGTACTTCGAGGCGTCCAACAGCAAGGTGGACAAGGGCGACTACTTCTCCGCCGACGATGTGCTCAACTCCCGCAAGGTGGCGGTGATCGGCTCGACCACCGCCACCGACCTGTTCGGCACGGCGAGCCCGGTCGGCAAGAAGGTCGTCATCGGCGGCACCCCCTTCACAGTGGTCGGTGTGCTGGCCACCAAGGGCGGCACGGGCTTCCAGGACCCGGACGACACGGTGGTCGCCCCGCTGCGGACCGTGCAGAACGCCTTCACCGGCTTCGGCCCGGTCAGCCAGATCCTGGTCCAGGCGGCGTCCGCGGGCGCCACGACCCCCGCGCAGAACGAGATCACCACCGTGCTGATGGGCACCCACGGCATCAAGGACGCCAGCGCGCTGGACTTCCGGGTCAGCAGCCAGGAGTCACTGCTGAGCACCCAGTCCGACACCAACAAGACCTTCACGGTGCTGCTGGGCGCGGTCGCCGCGATCTCGCTGCTGGTCGGCGGGATCGGCATCACCAACATCATGCTGGTGACGGTGACCGAGCGGACCCGGGAGATCGGCATCCGCAAGGCGATCGGCGCGCCCAGGGGCGTCATCCTCGGGCAGTTCCTGGCCGAGTCGACGCTGCTGTCGCTGACCGGCGGCGGCCTGGGGGTCGTCGCGGGTCTGATCGGCTCGCACTTCAGGATCGTCGGCATCACACCGGTCGTCATACCGGCGTCGGTGTGGGGTGCCTTCGCCATCGCCGTGGCCATCGGCCTGTTCTTCGGCAGCTACCCGGCCAACCGGGCGGCGAGCCTGCGGCCCATCGAGGCCCTGCGGCACGAGTGACAGCACTGAGCCTTCACCGGGCTGCACAGACAGACAAGGCCGTACAGACAGACGAGAGGGAGAAGCCGAGATGGCGCGACGCCGTTCCGAGCTGGTCAGGACGGACGACTCCGGCACGGATCTGCTGCCGCTCGTCCCGGAGGAGGGCACCGGCGGGATCGAGATCCGGCGCGGTTCTGAAGTGATCGAGGGCGGCCACGGCGGGCCGCCCGCGCAGAGCCCCGAGGACGTACTGGCCGAGCCGCCGGACGCCCGTGACATCTCCGCCGAGCTGGCCGCGCCGCCGCGCCGCAAACTGCCGTGGCTGACGCTGCTGCTGTCGGCAGGGGTCGTCGCCGTGGCCGCCTTCACGGGCGGCGCGCTGGTCGAGAAGCACCACCTGGACGGCACGGCGTCCGCCCGCAACCCCTTCTCGTCCTTCACCGGGGCCCGGGGCGGTACGGGCACGGGCGCGGGTACGGCTGCCGGCCGCGGCTTCGGTGGCGCGGGCGGTACGGGGGC